>JAWXTX010000099.1:0-10064 GCA_044433165.1 Ferrimonas sp.
CCGTTCCGGGCGTCAAGGCGACCCAGGTTCCACCCGTTTTTATCTGTCGATGGAAGATGGCTTGATGCGCATCTTTGCTTCAGAGCGCGTCGCCAATATGATGAAAAAACTGGGCATGGAACATGGTGAAGCGATTGAACACCCGTGGGTTAATCGCGCCATTGAAAATGCGCAGCGTAAAGTGGAAGCGCGTAACTTTGATATTCGTAAGCAGTTGTTGGAATACGATGATGTGGCCAATGATCAGCGTCAAGTGGTCTACACCCAGCGTAACGAGCTGATGGATGGCGACGACATCAAAGAAACCATTATTGCGGTACGTGGCAGCGTTTTGAACGACGTGATAAGCCAATACATTCCACCGCAATCATTGGAAGAAATGTGGGACGTGGCGGGCTTAGAAGAGCGCTTAGCGGCAGATTTTGGCGTTAAATTGCCATTGCAGCAGTGGCTAGATAGCGATGATGATCTTCACGAAGAAACTCTGCGAAAACGCATTCTGGCCGGCTGGGATGAGGCTTATCAAGCCAAAGAAGAGCAAGTTGGCACGGAAGTGCTACGCCAGTTTGAAAAAGTGGTCATGTTGCAAACGCTTGATAATCTTTGGAAAGAACATTTAGCCGCGATGGATCACTTGCGCCAAGGGATCCACCTGCGTGGTTATGCGCAGAAGAACCCTAAGCAAGAATATAAGCGTGAATCGTTTGAATTATTCCAAGAAATGCTCGAATCACTGAAGTTTGACGTGATCAGCTTGCTCTCAAAAGTGCAAGTACAAGCCCAATCCGATGTGGACGAAATGGAAGCTAAGCGCCGCCGCGAAGAGGAAGCGTTAGCCGTGCAACGTGCCTATCAGCATCAGCAAGCGCAAGAGCAGCTAAGTGAATCGGTACCGAGTGCGGCAACTCAAACCAGAGAAGGGCCTAAAGTGGGGCGTAATGATCCCTGCCCATGCGGTTCTGGTAAAAAATACAAACAGTGCCACGGCAAATTAAATTGATGATGGCTTTATGCATAAAGGCGACCCTAAGGTCGCCTTTTTTATAGGCAGATCAGCTTGAGTTGGCTGGTTGCCGAAATAGCGAAAATGAAGGCAAACCATGAGCAAGAACCGAATCCGAGTGGCATTGGCCATTTTACTGCAGGATAACCAAGTATTAGTGGCCAAGAGACGCCCAAAACAGCATCAGGGCGGCTTGTGGGAGTTTCCTGGGGGTAAAGTGGAAGAGGGGGAGTCAATGGCCTCAGCCGCTTTACGAGAGCTACAAGAAGAGATGGGGGTGCAAGGGGAAGCACCGCAATGCATTTGGCAGCATCAACATGATTATGGCGATCGTTATCTGGAATTGCAGGCTTTTGTGATCCGCCGTTGGCAGGGCAGCCCAGAACAGCAGCAAGGCAACCCACAACGTTGGGTGCCATTGGTCGAACTGATGGCATTAGCCATGCCGGCTGCCAATAAGCCACTTAATGAGCAATTAGTGGCGTTGGCGAGCAGCGAAACTACGCTGTAGAACGGTGCCGCTGCGATTGGCGCAAGTTATAACGGCGTTGTTGAAGCGCATTTATCAATGGTGGTGGCATGGAGCGTAGCCTAGCTTCATGCTGCAAAAAGGATCTGCTCATCCTGATTGAACATGAGCTATGGTTATTGCGCCGATTCATCGTCCATTAAAAAGAAGTCAGGCTCGCTGATGTCAAACTCATCCGGTAGTTCGGTTTTACCGGCAATGGCGTGTTTTTCATCGGCCCATTCGCCTAAGTCAATTAATTTGCAGCGCTCGCTGCAAAAAGGTCGAAACGTTGATTGTGGCTCCCATTTTACGGGGGCAGCACAGGTTGGGCAGGTTACAGAAAAGGTCATAGTGATTCTCGTGCTAGGCATAACTTAATGGGCAGATCGCGGCAGTCTACTTTGGCGCTGCGGTGATTAATTAGATGAATCGTAAAGCGGTTACGATGTGCACTGACGGCTGGATAAGTACTATTACTGGCCAGTACTTGAATGCGCAGCAAATCAATATTGAAGTTAACCGTTGCTTGGTAACTACCCGATCTAGCAGTAAATTCTTTCCAATCACTGCTGCTACGCAGCAACGTAAGTAATTGCGTGACGCTGCCCGTTAATGGCTCAAGCCGGGCCAACCATTGCTGTGTTTGTTGCTGGCGCTCAGCCAAAGGCTGTGCTAGCCAGAAGTGCAATTGGGGTAAATCGAAGCTGCCACAGCCGCCGGGAATCGATAAACGCTGGCGTACGGCGCTGAGCAGTTTGTCCTCTTTGAGGCTGGCGGTGGGTCGGGTTAAATGCATTAATTGCATTTGTTTGGCCGACAAGTATTGGCTTAATTGCTGCAGTTGTTGCAGATCGACGCCGTCGATTTTGCTCCAGCGTTGGCAATTCATTATCTGCCGTTCTATGTCTTTAAGCAGCTCTAACCGCAATTCAGCACGCTCAACCAACTCCATCAGTTCAAACAGCGCTTGAAAATACGCCAGCTCCCCGTGAGGCAATAGCATTGCTTGGTGGCTTTGCACTTGCTGGGTGACGGCCTCAATGCGTAGATAATTGCGAATTTTTTCGTTTAATGGTTGCTCAAAAGTTAGCCACATGGCGCTATCGCTCCTGACCAAGCAAAAGATAATGGCGATGCAAAGCATGGACCTGCGCCGTAAGATGGGCGAGATCTTGGCTGTTATCGATGACATCGTCGGCCATGCTCAAACGCTGCTGACGCTCCATTTGGCTGGCGATGATCTTTTGTACGAGCTCGGGGCGGTTCTTGTCGCGAGCGCAGGTGCGTTGCAATTGCAGCTCTGGTGGCACATCCACCACCGCAATACGCTGCATTAACGAGGGCAGATCACCTTCAAGTAACAGAGGGACGACCGCCACCACATAAGGCCCAGAGGCTTGTTGCCACTGAGCCAATAATGCGGTTCGGATCCGAGGGTGCAGTTGCTGGTTAAGCCATTGGCGTTGCGATTCATCAGCAAAAATGCGCTGGCGCAAAGCGGCCCGATTTAACTGCCCATCTGGCAATAAAATCTCGTGACCAAAATGGGTGGCAATGGCCGCTAAGCCGGGGCTGTTTAAGGCCACGACCTCGCGAGCAAGAAGATCGGCATCAATAATGGTGATCCCAAGTGACGCGAATAGTTCAGACACTTGTGTTTTACCAGCACCAATGCCCCCAGTTAAGCCAATTAATGGGGGCGTGCAAGAAGAAGCGTTCATTGGTTTAGCCGTACACCATCATCTGTAGGTACCATTGCACCAGCTGCGGGCCAACAAAGAGATAGATGACCCCCCCAAGAATAATCCACGGGCCAAAAGGCATCGGCTTACCTTGGCCAAGCTTGCCCGCTACTGTTAAGCCAATGCCAACCACAGCCCCGCTCAGCGAAGAGATTAAGATGATGGGCAACAACGCCTGCCAGCCAAACCACGCGCCAAACAAAGCCAGCAGTTTAAAATCGCCGTAGCCCATGCCTTCTTTGCCGGTAAGCAGTTTAAAGCCTTGGAATATAAGCCACAAAGACAAGTAACCAAAAACCGCCCCTAACACCGCTGATTCGATGTCGACAAAACCGTGGTAACCACCCAGGCCAAGACTCACCAATAGCCCCAGCCATAACAGCGGTAAGGTGATGCTGTCGGGTAACAGCATGGTGTCAAAATCGATGGCGGCTAAAGCGATTAATCCGAAGGTAAGCAACCATGTGGCCAAAAAGAGCGGGGTTGGCCCCAATTTGATGGCGACCGCCGTACACAATAACGCGCTGCCCAGCTCAATTAATGGGTAGCGAATCGAAATGGGATTGGCGCAATGGTGGCATTGGCCACGCTGTAATAGGTAACTTACTAGTGGGATATTGCGCCACGCAGGAATGGCCGTTTGGCATTTGGGGCAGTTACTGCCTGGGGTTAGTAAATTGTAACGGGCAGGCCAAGGATCGGCGGGTGTACTTTGGTTTAACCCTTCGGCGCATTCCGCCAACCATTGGCGCTCCATCATGATTGGGAGACGATGGATTACTACGTTTAAAAAACTGCCGATCAACAAACTGTTGATGAACACCATTAGCCCGAACAGCCAAGGATAAAGAGCAAAAAGTTCGAGCCACATTCTCGAATACCACTATAGATGGAGGGAAAGTGGTGCAATCCTAGCCGACAACATTGCCTAATTGGAAGATCGGTAAGTACATTGCGATGATCAAACCGCCGACTAAGGTGCCCAATACCACCATCAACATCGGCTCAATGAGGGTGGATAAGCCATCCACCGCATCGTCCACTTCCATTTCAAAGATATTGGCGACTTTATTGAGCATGTCATCGAGTGCGCCTGACTCTTCGCCAATCATGACCATCTGGATCACCATGTCTGGAAAGAGATTAACAGTACTCATGGCCACGTTCATCTGCAAACCCGACATCACCTCTTCACGCATTTGCAGCACGGCTTTGCGATAAACGGCGTTACCGGTGGCGCCTGCTGAGGCCGTGAGCCCTTCGACTAATGGCACCCCCGCGGCAAAGGTGGTGGCTAGTGTGCGAGAAAATTTGGCCATCGCTCCTTTATGAAGGATGGGGCCAAAAATAGGCAGGCGCAGTAATAATGCGTCGATTTGGTCGCGAAAATGCGAGGAGTTGGCGTAAATGCGTTTGTACAGCCAAATGCCAATTAAAGCGACGCCTAAGAAGTAATACCAGCTGGTTTGAACAAAGTCCGATAGGGCTAAGATCATCTGAGTAAAGGCGGGTAGCTCTGCGCCAAAATCATTAAAAATGGCCTCAAATTGAGGCACCACAAAAATCAGCAACACCAATGTGACTAAAAACGCGACCACAACCACGGCAATGGGGTAGAACATTGCTTTTTTTATCTTAGATTTTAACGCTTCGGCTTTTTCTCGATAGGTGGCGATGCGGTCAAAAACGCTGTCTAGCGTGCCAGATTGTTCACCGGCCGCCACCAAATCACAATATAAATCATCAAAATAGTCTTTGTGCGGGCGGAGCGCTTGAGCAATGGGAACCCCAGTTTGGATCTCCTCTAACACCTGCCCCAGTAATTTACGCATGGCGGCGTTTTCATGGCCTTTAGCCACCATCTCTAAACCGGTTACCAGTGGCACCCCTGCCATCAACATGGTCGCGATCTGGCGGGTAATGACCGCAATGTCTTTGGCTTGCACTTTAGCGCTTTTTTGAAACAAGGATTTTTGTTTCTTCGTTACTTTAACTGGTGTTACCCCTTGGCGTCGCAACATCGCTTTAATTTCATTGACGCTGTTGCCCCGCATCTCTCCTTTAATGGCTTTTCCCTTTTGGTTTTTACCGGTCCAGTTAAATTCAAGCACTTCTGCTTTTTTGGGCACGTCGTTGCGAGGCGGTTTACGGGTGGTGGTGCGTTTGCGTGTTGCGTTTGCGGTGGCCATGGGCAAAATCCTTTTGCGTGTCCTTAAGGGAAGCCTGAGCGTATCGTTCTGGCCACAGTGGGTAAAACTCCGCTGAGCGCTGGCTTTTAATGGCTCGTCACTCGGTTAATTTCAGCCAGAGAAGTGGTGCCGTCAATCACTTTTTGCAAGCCTGACTCGCGCACGGTGGTCATGCCATCGAGTTTGGCTTGTTTGGCCAAATCAATGGCGCTGCCTCCTTCCATAATTAAGGCGGCTAATTCGCTGGTCATTTTCAGCATTTCGTACAACCCAACTCGGCCTTTGTAACCGCCATTGCAGTTATCGCACCCCACGGCTTTGTAAGTGGTAAAGCCCGCATCAATTTGGGCTTGGGTAAAGCCTTCTTGCAGCAGCTCGGTGGCCGGGATCGTTTCGGGCTGTTTGCATTGGCACAATTTTCGGCCAAGACGCTGCGCGATGATCAAACTGACGGAGCTGGCAATGTTATAGGCTGGCACGCCCATGTTCAGTAGCCGAGTGAGGGTTTCTGGGGAGGAGTTAGTGTGTAACGTACTCATGACCATGTGCCCAGTTTGGGCGGCTTTTACGGCGATTTCCGCGGTTTCTAAATCGCGGATCTCACCCACCATCACAATGTCGGGATCTTGGCGCAAAAACGAACGTAATGCACTGGCAAACGTCAGCCCTGCTTTGGGATGAATCTGCACTTGGTTTATGCCGGGTAAGTTGATTTCCACCGGATCTTCTGCGGTTGAGATGTTGCGCTCTTCGGTATTCAGAATATTCAGCCCAGTATAGAGCGAGACCGTTTTCCCAGAGCCGGTGGGGCCGGTAACTAAGATCATCCCTTGTGGTCTTTGCAAGCTATTGAGATAAAGCGCTTTTTGGTAGTCATTAAAGCCCAGAATATCAATGTTCAGGCTGGCAGCAGAGCTGTCTAAAATCCGCATAACGGTTTTTTCGCCAAACAACGTTGGCAGCACTGAAACCCGAAAATCCACCATCTTTTTATTACCAATGCGCAGCTTAATGCGGCCATCTTGGGGCAAACGACGCTCGGCAATGTCGAGCTTGGCCATCACCTTAATGCGGGCGGAGATCCGATTACCAAGTCCCGGTGGTGGGCTGGCTACGTGGGTGAGCATGCCATCAATGCGAAAGCGCACACGATAGCTGTTTTCGTATGGTTCAAAGTGCAGATCTGAGGCGCCTTTGCGGATGGCTTCGGTCATTAATTTATTAATAAACACCACAACTGGCGCATCATCGGCACTGCTATTTGTGGGGGTGTCATCAATGTTGTTGTGATCGTCGGCTTCGATATTAGCGAGGCGCTGTTCGTCCTCTTCAGAGATCTCCAGTTGGTCAATCTCGCCTTCCAACACTTTGTCTATCACTCGATCAAGGGCGGTTTGCTGCACAATAATCGGTTCAACATGGAGCCCTAAGCTGAATTGAAACTCTTCAAGCGCGTTGAGATTGTTGGGATCTGAGACCGCTAACACCAAACGATTGTTGCGTTTGCACAGCGGTAAGCAGCGGTGCTTTTCAACCAATTTGGTGTTAATGAGCTCGTCGGGCAAGGTACTGATATCGAACCAAGCGATGTCCATCATCGGTAAACCAAGGGAGGTACTGAGTGTCTTCATAAGGCGTTATAGGGCCAGTAACAATGACCGGCCCACATTTTATGGTGTTGCATTAAGACAAGGTGGGCATTAAACACCCCGTTTAACGTCGCTTACGATCAAGCGTCACTCCGTGTCCGTGTCCGCTTGTGCACAGTTGCTAGGAGCAAAATCAGCATATTCTGGAGGCAAACCAGTGGTTGCGCATGTCCAAATACCGGTAGTGGCGTTGCGAGTGTAAGTAAGGACAGTACCGTTAATGGCTTGATTTACATTTTGTAAACTACACACCAGTTCGGTGTCTGTGGCAGTAATCGCACAGTATTGGCCATCGCGGGCATTAATATCGTCTTCAGAGGCGATGATTTTGCCTTCATTTACGGCAATTTCAAATGGGGTTTTGTAGGGGGTTAACTCCGCCATGGCTGAGCCAATTTGGGCCTTAACGGTGTAATCTTGGTAAGCCGGAATGGCGATGGCCGCCAAAATGCCGATGATCGCAACCACGATCATCAGTTCAATTAGGGTGAAGCCTTGTTGAAGGTTCCGTTTCATCTTGCATCTCTCCATAGATAAGGCGGACTGCAGCACCAGCGAAGCTAAGTGCCATCGCCGCGGGAATTGTGAGCCCCTTGCATCAACCAAGGTAGCTCGCAGACAAGTTTATGCAAGAGTGAAAGTGAACTCAATGGGGACTATTTGTTAAATTGCGTTAACACTATAGTGTTTCGTGCTGTTTTTTTTCATTAACCAGTGTAAGTCGCTGCGTGGTATTGAATGCCATTTATGGCGTTCCGGCTCGCGCATTGAGTAAAACAGCGGGGGCGCTGACCAAGGCGGATAGCACGGTTGTAACAACCGATGCGTTTTTTTATCCCATGGCCTTATAAGATGGCTGGCGTGGTGTGGCATTAAGCGTTTTTTGGTAGAGCTGCACGTCATACCACCGTTCAAACTTAAACCCCACTTGCGAGAGAAAGCCTGCGGGTTGAAACCCCAAGCGTTGATGCAGGGCATCGCTGCTGGGGTTGGGTGAGGTGACCACCGCAATCAGTTGAGTAAAACCCTGCTGGGCTAACCTTTGGCATAAGGCTTGATATAAGCGGCTGCCGAGGCCAAGCCCCTGCGCGCAAGGCGCCAGATAAATGGAGGTTTCTGCGCAAAAGCGATACGCGCTGCGGGGCTTATAGTGGTTGGCGTAGGCATAGCCCACCACCTTCCCTTGTTGGCAAACCACCAGTAAAGGAAAGTGCAACTGCAGCTGTTGGAGGCGTTCGGTGAATGCCGCCAGTGTCAGTGGCAGCTCTTCAAAGGTGGCGCTGCTGTGGGCAATGGCGCCATTGTAAATCGCCAGCAGTGCTGGGTAATCGGTTGGATTACCAGCACGGATGTGGCTGAGGGTTTGGGCATCGTCCATGATTTATCTGCTGATATTTCCGTTCGTTGGTTAAAGCTTATCGGCCGCAATTACTCGGCAATGGTGACTTGGTTACGGCCATTGCTTTTACTGAGATAGAGCGCTTGATCCGCCAATTTAAACCAATCTTGCGTATCGCTTAGAGTCGGGCGGTATTCACACAGGCCACTGCTGATGGTGACGCTTAATGGCGGCTCGACGTCAAAGACGTGGGCTTCAACGTTTAAGCGGATCCGTTCAGCCAACTCTTTGGCTTGGGTAAGGCTGGTATTTGGAAGCATCACCACAAACTCTTCGCCGCCGTAACGAGCAACAATGTCGCTTTCACGCAATTGCTGTTTCAATAACTGCGCCATGCCTTTGAGCACTTCATCGCCAATATCATGACCGCGTTGATCGTTTACTTTTTTAAAGTAATCAATATCAATAACTAAGAGGCAGCTTTCTTGGTTGTAGCGCTTGCTGCGGTTAAATTCTTGGCCGATTAACAGGTCCCATTGGCGACGATTGGTCAGCCCAGTTAAACCATCAACTTGGCTTAGCTGTTGCAGCTGCTCGTTGGCTTGCGCCAGCATGAGGCTGTCTTGCGCCTGCACGCTAACATCGTAAATGATTAATGCGGCATGGCTGATTTGGCCATGACTGTTGCGCAGCGGCTGAATCGTCATATTTTGGTGCATCTTTTCTAACCCGCCAGTAATGGGGCGTGAGTTAGGGAAAGGGAACACCCAAGGGCGTTGCTCCCATACCGTAAAGCTGCGGCTTTCCAGTAAAAATGCCGATTCAAGTTTGCTGATGAGCCATTCTTGTGGCAGTTCAGGGAAGCTCTCAAATAACGACTTCCCTAAGACTTGGGCATTACGAAAACCGGAGTGATTTTCCATAAAGCCATTCCACAGGTGCACATGGTAATCGCGATCGATAACGATCAGACCCACTTCAATGCCTTGCAACAATTGAGTTAAGCAATGAAGCTGATCAAGTTGTTCTCTGTCTTCCATTAACCCACCAGATATTTCAGGTTATTTTCGATACGAGGGATGCTGCTTTGCGGGAACAGCAACAAGAGATCGCAGACGATTTGAAAATCGGTTAGCCGATAGCAGATCTCAACCGCCAAGGTTTGTGAGTCGAAGTGGTGCTTATGCATGGACTGCAGCACCACCGGATGGCTTTGGCAGAAGCTGATATTAAATTGTTGCGATAAGCCGGTAAGAAAAGAGGAAAATAGAATATTAGCGGTTTCCATTTGCACTTCTAAACGGCCTTGCGGGGTGGTGACATCGGCAATGCCCATCAATTCCCCCATGCTGGTGTAACTGCCTTCTTGCAGCATTAACAGCGCCTCACCGTGAATGCCATCTCCAATAAAGCCTTGAGAGATCACTTTTAGATCCGGATCGGTGAGCGATGGAGCGATCAGCATGTCCATATCGGTACTGCTTAAGCGGCGTACTCGTGGCACTGGCAACTCAACGAATTTACCGAGCACTTGTGCGATGCTGGCTCCGGCTTTACCCATAGCCACATTGCAAATTTCACGCAGGGCATCATCGTAATCAACCACGTTGAAGGAATCGGATTGGCTGCCA
>JAWXTX010000100.1:0-9905 GCA_044433165.1 Ferrimonas sp.
TGGCTATAGAAAGTGGCGATCTTTTCTTCCACATCCCAACTGTTGGTTGCACGCCCTGCCACCGTTAAGCCTTCATCCACTTCGCTGTAATAGCCCGCTTGATATAAGCCATAGCCGTCATAACTGAGCATCTCACCAAAGCCAATAAAAGAGAGATCGGTGGGCTCCAGTAAAAATTCATCGGGAATGCTTATGCCGTTAGGGTAATCGTTTAAGGTTAAGAAGGTGCCTTTATCGCGCTTGGCTTTTTGACGAACGCTATAATGGCCGCCAACTTCCAACGACGAGAAGTGCCCGTCCGCAAACAAGCGCTCGGCGCTCAGGCGAATGGCGCTCAGCTCATCTTCGGTGCTGATGATGTTGATAAAGCCATCTTGCGCATCGCTTGGGATGGTCACGCCATTACCCCAACTAAAAGGACCACCAAGCTGAATCAGATCTGGATCGGAATAATCTAACGTAGGCGCAAACATCACCCCTCGATCGCCGTTCATAGTAAACGCCAAATCTTCACAGCCGCCTTCGATGCAGCCATTACCTCGGCTGGTGCCCGCATAACTTTCCAGCCCTAAATCGGTGCGTTCAGCGTAGCTGTGGGATAAATCCAGCGTTAATTGCCAAGCGTCGTTTAATTGATATTGGCTGTTTAAACCCAAAGCGTATACCTCGGCATCGCGCTCGTTATAATCATTACGCAGCAGCACTTTGGCGTTTTCCAATACGCCACTTTGCACAAAACCATCGGCCACATCGGTAATGGTTAGGCCATCATTTGCCCAGCCTTCGCCCCAAGAGCCGGGAATTTCAATGCCTCGTAACATCTGCTCATCGGAAAATTTGGAATAAAAAGCATCCAGCACGGTAGTGAAATTGGGGTTTGGAGCAAATTCCAATACCGCCATGGCGGCATCGCGCTGCAATTCACTGGAGCGGACAAACGGTTTGGCACCGCCAAGTTGACGTATGCTCTCATCGATGTCACCGACTTCAGGATAACCCCATGAATTCCAGCGTTCTTCTTGGTTGGGCGAGCTCATTTTGGCAAAACCGAGCGCCACCCCAATGGTGTCATCCGCAAATTGGTCGATGTATGACACTGAGGTACGGTAACCGTATTCTTCACCGTCGGGGTTGAGTTTGCCTAAATCATTGTATTCGCCACGGCCATTAATGGTGATGCTTTGCTGGCCATGGGCCAATGGCCGAATGGTTTGCATATCAACTGTGCCGCCAATGGCTTGGGTTAGCACACTGGCATCTGGGGTTTTGTACACCACGGCGCCGTTAATTAATTCCGAAGGGTACTGGTCAAATTCGACGCCACGGTTGTTATTGATGGTGACCTGCTCGCGGCCATTTAAGGTTGTGGTATTAAAATCTTCGCCTAAACCACGAATGGCAATCACATTGGCTCGGCCATTAAGGCGCTGCGCTTGCACGCCAGGTAAACGAGCTAAGGACTCGGCAATAGAAACGTCTGGCAGCTTACCGATATCTTCGGCAGAGATGGCCTCAACAATCGAGCTGTTGTCCATTTTTTCCATCTGCGCAGTCGCTAACGAACGACGGATCCCGCGGACTTCAATCACTTCAACGGCTTGTGCCGCTGGGCTTGATTCGAGCTGGGTTTGTTCTATTTCTTCGGCATGGCTCAGGCTACTTAACCCTGCAGCCACCAATGCCAGCGTTAACGCACTGGGCTTAAACGTTTTCATCATGCTCTCCCCTTGAGGGCTCGTTTATCCTTGGTTGCAACTGCAACGGGTTAGTGAGCCCTCGGTTCTCACTGCCATTACTACTGCACACCAATCCGGTTTGGTTTGAGCTGATGTTATTCAAGATAGTCTTTATTAAACAATTAGATGCATACGTATTCATCGCAGGCAGATGGTCGATATGGCGGTCATCCACCCACAATTTATCCCTGACAAACGCAGCCCCATTAACAAATAAAAAAGATTATTATCAAATAGTTATGAGTTAACTCACCTTGATATTAACTCAAATTCACAGCCTTTAATAAAAAATCACATTTAGACTAAAGTCACCGTGCGGCTGCCATTAGATCTCAACAACCTTCAGCCATCGCTACTACTCGCCGTGCGATAAAGACTTCTATAACCAGTAAAGAACCAGCCGAAAAATGAAATATAAATCTTTAATATCAATGATTTAGACCGATATTGACGGGTGTAATTAGACTTACCAAGTCTTGCCTGAAACGGCACTAAAAAGCATGCATACGTATGTATCGTGACTCTCTGGAAAGGAATCGCTACCGTCGTGAAAGTTATCGGTTCCCATCGGGGTACTGACGCCATTCATGACGACCAGACAAACAGGAATAGCCATGACTTCAACGCAATGGTGGCACGGCGCACTCATCTATCAGATCTATCCACGCAGTTTTGCCGATAGCAATAACGATGGTATTGGTGATCTGCCCGGTATTACTGCGAAGTTGGATTACATTGCCAGCCTAGGTGTTGATGCCATTTGGATTTCGCCCTTTTTTACCTCACCGATGAAGGATTTTGGCTACGACATTGCGGATTATCGCAACGTCGATCCCATGTTTGGCAGCCTTGCCGATTTTAAAATGCTGCTAAAAAAAGCCCATGAGCTTGGGCTTAAGGTGATGATTGATCAGGTCCTTAGCCACACGTCCGATCAGCATCATTACTTTTTAAATAGCCGAGAAGATCGCACCAATGATTATGCCGACTGGTATGTGTGGGCCGATCCTAATGCCGATGGCACCGCACCAAATAATTGGTTGTCTATTTTTGGTGGCAGTGCTTGGCAATGGGAGCCTCGACGGGAACAGTATTACCTGCATAATTTTTTAAGTTGCCAGCCCGACTTAAATTTCCATCAACCTGCGGTTCAGCAGGCCATGTTGGATAATGTTGAGTTCTGGCTGAAACTCGGGGTGGATGGCTTACGCTTAGATGCCATTAATTTTTGCTTTCATGATCAAGCATTAAGAAATAATCCGGCCAAAGCCGCCAACGAACGGGTTGGGCGCGGCTTTGCTAAAGACAACCCCTACGCTTACCAAGTGCATCAGTACAACAACACTCAACCTGAAAATTTGGCCTTTTTAGAGCGCATTCGCGCCCTCTTAGATAACTACCCCGGCACGGCGGCCTTAGGTGAGATCTCTTCTGAAGATTCACTGACAACAATGGCGCAATACACCCAACGCGGTCGTCTGCATATGGGGTATAGTTTTGAATTGTTAACGGAAGATGCCTCCGCCAGCTATGTACGCCACACGGTAGAAACGCTAGAGCAGCGCATGACGCAAGGGTGGCCTTGCTGGTCGCTCAGCAACCATGATGTTGCCCGAGTTGCCAGTCGTTGGCGTCATGATGAGCCAAACCCAATGCAGGCTAAACAGCTCAATGCGCTGGTCTGCTCGTTACGTGGCAGCGTCTGCTTATATCAAGGCCAAGAGTTAGGTTTGCCCGAGGCCGATTTGCCTTTTCACGCCTTGCAAGATCCTTATGGCATCACCTTCTGGCCAACCTTTAAAGGTCGTGATGGCTGCCGAACGCCCATGCCATGGCAAGCAAAAGCCGCCCATGCCGGCTTTAGCCAAGCACCACCATGGCTGCCCTTAGCCGAAGAGCACCGCCCATTAGCGATTGATCAGCAGCTGCATAATGAACACTCAACGCTGCGACAATTCCAGCAGTTTAGCCGGTGGCGCCAACGCCACCCAACCTTACGTTTTGGCGACATTGAGTTTGTATCAACCCCTGAACCACTACTGTTTTTTACACGCACTTATCAGCAACAAACCTTGCTTTGTGGTTTTAATTTAAGCAATCAGCCAGTCCCTTTCCACTCCTCTTGGCTTGGTGGCAATGCGGGCAATTTACGCCCTGAACATGTGCCGGGATTGGCCAATGCCCAACAACAATTTGAACATGTGCACTTCCCTGCCTATGGGGTATTTTTTGCCCAGATAACGCGTTAACGGCTTAACGAAATCAGCACATGCATCCATGCCAGAAGCGATCGCACAAGCCATCAAACCCGATGCAAAAGCGCTTGGAGAGAATCAACACCAGCAGTACACTCTGGGCTGTTTGATTTAAATAACACGCAGGTTATTGTGTCTGATTTATTGGGGCTGACCCATCACCAACAGCAGCAAGCTGTAGAGCGAATTAACGCATTACGACAGCAAGGGTTTTCGATGGCAGAGGCCATGCAACGCGTCATTGCAGAGTTGAAACAGCAACACAGCCAAACAAATACCCCTCAGTCATAATGGGGGATTGCCCATAAAAAACGGCGAAGTAACCCCTCGCCGTTTTGTTGTTAATACGCCAAATGCTGGCAGCAATTATTTCGCCGCAACCACTTCAATTTCAACTTTTGCACCCAGCGGCAAGGCCGCTACTTGGAAACAAGAGCGCGCCGGTTTGTGATCACCAAAGGCTTCTACGTAGGCTGTATTCATGGTCGCAAAATCGGCCAAGTCATCTAAAAATACGGTTGCTTTTACCACGTTGTTTAAGCTCATACCCGCTTCAGCCAAAATGGCCGCCACATTTTTAAGCGCTTGTTGAGCTTGCTCATAAACGTCATCCGATGGGAACTGCATGGTTTCAGGAACCAGTGGTAGCTGTCCAGATGCGTATAAAAAACCATTAACTTCGATCGCTTGAGAATATGGACCGACTGCGGCTGGAGCCTGTTCAGTTGAGATAAATTTCATCCGTTAACCTTATTAAATGCTTGAAACTGGAACCTGTTCCGACAAAAGCGTATGCGGCTCAAACTTGAGCCGCCGCTCACTTTGGATGTTATGCGCGACAACCCTAAGGCGCGTCAATCATCGGCTGCATCCTGCGGTTTATTTGATGCTCTTTTAGCCATTTGTGGCCAATTTATTTTGCCAATGAATACATTCTTTTCACAACAGTACGACACTCAAATCTCAGCAACAATCAATGGTATTCGCATCAGCAACCCAGCAACTAAACTTACCCAATGCAAAATAATGGGCTAGAGGTGGGCAATGCTCAACCAAACGCAATACCTGAAGTTACAAGCCGTCAATATTCTCAATGAGCGCATTGAACAACAAGTGCTCCCCCTTGGGGGATTGCTGCCGCCCCATCCCATTACCACCTTTGCCGGCGATCTGTGTCCAGTGGATGAATACCATCAACACAAACCCCTGCTCTTGGCTTTTATGCGGGGATCGTGGTGCCCTTATTGCCGCGGCCAAGTTGCGATGCTAGATGGCATGGCCGAAACCTTTAAAGCCATTGGCTGTGAAATGTTGGTTTGCAGCCGCGAGACCGTTGAAGAATCACGTTTTCAGGCGCCGGAGTTAACTTTTATTAGCGATCCAGATAACGCCTTTGCTCGCAAACTCAAGCTGTGCTATTTCGCCCAAGATGAAATACAAGCTATTTACGAACAACTTAAATTAGCACAACCACCCGAAGGGCACTGGGACAGCAGCGAATTGGCGGTGCCAGCCACCTTTATTATTGGCATGGATGGCCGCATCGTGTTTAAACATGCCCGCCGCGACTACACCCAACGTGCCCATGGCAGCGAGATCATCGCCGCCCTACGCAGCATCAACAACCATGGTTGAACCCAAAGCCACTTATTAAGGTCGTGGCTTTATGATCTGGCTCCGCGTCACGCCACTGTTATAGGGCGGTTTTTATCTTGAATGCGAGCATCGCCTTAACGATTATTCATCCAAACCAATAATGTTGCCCTCGGCATCAATATCAATGGCCATGTAAGCTGGGCGCTCTGACAACCCCGGCATGGTCATCACATTATCGGTTAAGGCGTAAATAAACCCTGCACCAGCGCATAACTTCAGTTCTCGTACCGGTACGGTAAAACCGGTTGGGGCGCCTTTTAAACTTGGATCGTGGCTGATAGATAAAGGCGATTTGGCCATACATAGCGGCAAATGAGCAAAACCCAGCGCGGTTAATTGGGCTAAATCCGCCTGCGCTTGCGGCAGTAATTCAACACCGGCACCACCATAACCTTGTTCAACCATCTGCTGCAGTTTCACAGCCAATGGTAAGTTGGTGTCATAGAGGTAGTTAAATTGACTTGGCTGCGTTAATGCTTGCAGTACTTGCTCGGCTAATACAGCGGCACCTTCGCCGCCTTTAGCAAAGGCTTCTGACAGCGCAACCGGTACCCCTAACGACGCCACTTGCTGGGCCAGCCACGTTAATTCTTCATCGGTATCTTGTGGGAAACGGTTAATGGCCACCACTGCCGGAATGCCATAGCGCGTTACGTTATCAATATGCCATTTTAGGTTAGCAAAACCGGCACTTAAAGCGGCTTGATCTGGCGCAAAAATCGCCTCTGGCAATGGCTGACCTGGACGTAAATCGTATTGACCAGAGTTGGCCTTTAAGCCACGCAGGGTGGCGACAATAACCGCAGCATCTGGGTGCTTATCTGCGGCTCGCGCTTTAATGTTACAGGCTTTTTCAAAGCCCATATCGGAGCCAAAGCCTCCTTCGGTGACCACAACATCGGCCAGCGACAGGGCCATCTTATCGGCAATAATCGAGGAGTTACCGTGGGCGATATTAGCAAAAGGCCCCGCGTGTACCAGTGTCGGTACCCCTTCGATGGTTTGCATCAGTGTCGGCTGCGCTGCTTCACGTAAAATAGCCGCCATCGCCCCTGCAACCTGCAACTGCTCAGCGGTTACCGGTTGGCCGTCTTGATCATACGCCAGCACCAGTTTGCCAATGCGCAAGCGCAAATCCGCTAAGTCGCTGGCCAGTGCCAATACGGCCATCAATTCTGACGCAGCAGTAATATCAAAACCGCTTTCACGCTCTATCCCATTAGCGCTAGAGCCGGGACGATTAATGCCAATGGTGATCCGGCGTAAGGCGCGATCATTCATGTCCACACTGCGACGCCAAACAATGCGGTTCACATCCATATTCAAACGCGGTAAACCGGTTTTGGCCGTAAAACCCTCACCGAGTTGTTGTTCATGAAACAAACGCGCATCTAACGCAGACGCCGCTAAGTTATGCGCGGCTGCAACCGCATGGATGTCACCGGTGAGATGCAGATTCAACTCCTCCATTGGCACAACTTGGCTATAGCCACCGCCGGCAGCACCACCTTTTACCCCAAATACGGGCCCCATGGATGGCTGCCGAATGCAAGCCATAACCGATTGACCAATGTGCTTTAGCCCTTGAGCCAAACCAATGGTAGTTACGGTTTTGCCTTCACCTAAAGGCGTTGGGGTAATGGCGGTAACCACCACAAGCTTACCTTGGGGTTGCTGTTGAGCACGGGTTAATAACGACAGACTTATTTTCGCTTTCGTGTGGCCATGTGGCATCAATTCATGGGCTAAGATCCCCGCCTGAGCGGCAATTTCAGCAATGGGTTGAAGCGTGGCTTCCCGTGATAGAGTTAAATCAGATTTCATAGCTCAACAGTACCATTAGTATCTTGGAGGAATGTGTTACACATTCACAGGTAGGGGCGCGAATTGTAACGTAACTTTCTCAGATCTCGGCACACAAAGCGTGAGGAGCATCACATTCCATATTGGAGGTTTGGAGTTGATTTAAGAACAGTGCGTTAGAAAAAAGCACTGTTCTTTTTCAAAGAATGAGGTTAATGGTTGCCATTGTTTACTGACGTCCATGAGTCGAGAGCATGGTAAGCGACCACACTTTTATTTTATTGGACAGGGCTCGCTGGTTAACCGCACCCATCCACCATTGCTGCTCGCACTCCAACCATATAAGGCACCTGCATCTACAGAGTTGCGGTCATCAAATTCCCTCAACGAGGCAACTAAACATTCATCTTTATACGAAGAGATCTCCGCAGCACTCTCCTCGAGGTAATACTCTTCAGCCTGAGCGTACGCCAATGCACCAAATGGATTGGTGCCATAAGTAACAAGCTGAGTAAGCCACCCTTTCCTTGGTGATTTATCTTGCTTATTCACGGCTTCTGACGCTACCGCCGTGAGCACCTGGCGGTCTGATGAAGCTCCAAGAGTCGCCGCTATTGGTTCAATGCAAACATCATAATGCTCCGCGCTGCAACCTCGGCTAAGGCTTGAAAACGAGGTGCTTGAGATAACCACAAACAAAATTAAAAATAACATCCTAATCATAATACGCATCACAATTTCACTTGACCTTTCCGTTATAACGTTTTGTTAAACAAAAGAAAAATCACTGGTTGTTTAATCTAAACCAGCGAACAGAGCAATATGTACAACTTGTGCGTTATTTTGACCATGATCGGCTATAGGTTAACCACAACGAGACGGGCAACGACCGAAGTGCCACATTGTTGAGACGTGCATCACACATAGAATTGATCAAATTATCAGTAAATAAATATTTGAAATGCGTCATATTTTTGACATTAACAAAACATCAAAAACGGAATAGACACATGGTGTTGCGCAAATGTGAGCCACCCGAGTTTCGACAATTCAGTTACGCTCGTTACTGATAGCGGCCTGACTTTATCCATTAACGCAAAATATAAGGGCAACTCATTGAAAGTTGCCCTTATTATCTGAATTTAGAAATATGTTGTGTTACCTGTGCCGATTTATCTCATTCCAAGTTCAGGTAAAAGATGACACACCGAGCTTAGCCAAGCCCGTTCCAATCCTCTTCGGATGATTGCAACGCTTGTTCATTCAGTTGCACATTTGTTACATCCGAGTCGGTCCAGATGGTGACGCTTTCACCGCTGTGATTGTGGAATTGGTACCCCTGCAGTTCCGTCACATCCACGCCTTCCGCTTGATAATGCGCAGCCAAATCTGCATTCATGGATTGAGCATCGAGTTCAGCACTGTATTGCCAACCGCCGCCATCCAAATTCACTTGATCGGCACCCAATAATAGAAACACATCTTCAAGTGCATCTTGACTGCCATCATTATGCAATAGGCCATCCCCATCGCTTTCGGTTAGGATCTGCTCTAAGGCAATTTTAACCGATGTGGTTTCAATGCCATCTTCAATAATCAATGCCTCAATGCCATTCACACCTGTGGCCGTCATATCAATGATGCCATCCGCTTGACTGCCTGCATTTAATAAATCAAAGCCGCTACCACCATTAATGACACTGTCGGTAGCATCATACTGCAGGGTATCGTGGCCATCACCGCCATAAAGTTGGTCACTGCCACTGCCTCCATCTAGGCTATCGGAACCCGCTTCGCCAAAGAGTTGATCATCACCAGCGCCACCTTGCAGTTGGTCGTCACCCCATTCCCCTAAAAGGATGTCGGCGTGGTTACCGCCATCTAAGCGATCGGCTCCGTCACCGCCTTGCAATAAGTCATCGCCACTGCCGCCATACAATCGGTCGTCGCCTTCATCGCCCAGTAAGTGATCGACCCCACTTTGGCCATAGAGGGTATCGTTTTCGCTGCCACCTTGCAGTTGATCATCACCGTCACCGCCTTTGAGGTTATCGACGCCTTCACCGCCAAGCAGAAGATCATCCCCATCCCCCCCATCAAGACGATCATTTCCCGCATCACCTAAAAGGAGATCGGTTCCATCATCGCCAAACAGTTGGTCATAACCTTCGCCACCGTACAGTTCGTCATTACCTTCTTCCCCTTGCAGCGTGTCGTTACCCTCGCCGCCCTGCAATTGATCATCTCCGGCACCCGCACTAAGTTTATCGTCCCCCTGCCCACCAGCTAACTCGTCAGCTCCAATGCCTGCAATCAGTTGATCATCGCCACTACCCCCCACTAAGGTGTTATCGCCCTCCATTGCAAGGAGACGATCATCGCCTTCGCCGCCATCTAAATGGTCACGCCCCAAGCCACCTTCTAAGAGATCTTGGCCATCGCCACCATACAATTC
>JAWXTX010000101.1:0-9840 GCA_044433165.1 Ferrimonas sp.
ACTACGGTAATAATAACCCACAAAGTACCACTGACTTTGGCAACCAACTCCCGTACTTCATCCGGTTTTTGTTGTTGATATTCGGTTAACACCGGTACGAAGGCTTGCGCAAACGCCCCTTCCGCAAACAAGCGCCGTAAAAAATTGGGTATTTTATTGGCCAGAAAGAAGACGTCTGCCGCCGCACCTGCCCCCATGATGCCGGCCACAACCACATCGCGAATTAATCCCAACACGCGGGAAATTAAAGTCATGGCGCTTACCACCAGACCAGAACGAACCAATGTTTTACTCAAGGCCTTTACTCACGCGGACAGACGCTGTGGTTTTGCAACAGCACAACACCCAGACAAAAAAAATCCCCGACTACTGTCACCAGCGCGGGAATGCTGCTAGAATTTCGCCCCATCTTAAACCCTTGGGTTGCGGAAGGCCAAAACTGGTTCGAAAACCAGAACTTTGGCGTTATTTTGCCCGCTGTGATTGACAACAATTGGCAAAATAGGTAAATTCGCGACCCTTGTAAGAATCCAGACCGCACCGTTTTTAGGAGTTTGCACTTGGCTAACATCAAGTCTGCTAAGAAGCGTGCCATCCAAGCTGAAAAGCGTCGTCAACACAACGCTTCTCGTCGCTCCATGATGCGCACCTACACCAAGAAAGTTATCGCTGCTATCGCTACTGGCGACAAAGAAGCGGCTACCGCTGCTTTTGCTGCTGCACAGCCAATCTTGGATCGTATGGCCACCAAAGGCCTGATCCACAAAAACAAAGCAGCTCGCCATAAGAGCCGCTTGGCTGCTAAGATCAAAGCTCTGTAATTCAGGCTTTACTGGCAAGATAACTTTAAAAACCGACCGTAAGGTCGGTTTTTTTATACGCCAATCAAAGTGACAGCTTAGCTAGAGAATGAGATTAGGCTGGCTCATCTCTTAAAAACACCAGCTCAGTCGCACTGGAATCGGCCTCACTAAAGTAATAACCACCGCCATTAAATTGCGTTAATGCTGCCACCGATTGCGGTTGCTGCTCAATCATAAAACGCGTCATCAATCCCCGAGCCTTTTTCGCATAAAAGCTAATAATTTTATATTGACCGTTTTTAAGATCTTTAAAGACCGGCGTAACAATATGCGCATCCAATAACTTGGGCTTAATCGCTTTAAAATATTCGTTTGAGGCAAGGTTCACCACCACATTGTCGCCCTGCTCTCTGATCGCTGCTGATAGCAATTCCGTTAGTGTTGTGCCCCAAAACTGATACAGATCTGCACCACGAAAGTTGCTCAGTTTAGTACCCATTTCAAGACGATATGGCTGAATTAAGTCCAGCGGTTTTAACAGGCCATATAAGCCGGACAAAATCCGCAAATGCCGCTGAGCATAAGTTAATTGTGCCGCCGATAAAGAGTGGGCATCGAGCCCTGCATACACATCGCCATTAAAGGCCAACACCGCCTGTTTGGCATTAACCGGCGTAAAAGGCGTGTGCCATTGCTCAAAGCGTGCCACGTTCAAACCGGCTAATTTATCAGATAACTTCATTAGTGAAGCTAAATCCGCCGGCGACAATTGCCGACAGCGCTCAATTAGCTGCTCAGACTCGGTCAATAACGCCGGCTGTGTAAACACATCAACATGAGCGGGTGTTTCAAAGTCCAGATTTTTCGCTGGGGATATAACTGCAAGCATGGGCCATACCGTATTTTCTATTTTCCTCAAATATACCACTGCTTCACTATAAAAAAGCCACTCTCTCCGTGTGAGCTTTCTTGCTCCATTGACGGCATCCTAAGCTGAGCAACACCACGCAGGCTACACTCAACAAGTGTTTGCGCCGAGGTTAAAGCGTGCCTGAAGAAAAAGTAATTGCCTGCATCGGAATTGCCCACATAGCAGTTTGATGGGTACAAACCAACAGTGCCAGTCGAATAGCCCGACTGGCACTGTTTATTTAGCGGTAGTTAAGCGTAGAACGTTTTACTTTTTCTTAGTCAAAAGCCAAGTATTACACGCCAACTGCTTTTTCAGATCTTCCACCACATCCGCATGGAATTCTGGCGTATGGCCCTCTTTTAATTGGTCTTCATAATCTTTGATAACCGCAAAAGCCACTTTCGATAATAGAGTGATAGCCACGATATTAACTAAGGCCATCAGCCCCATCGACACATCCGCAAAATTCCACACCATGGATAGCGAAGCAACCGAGCCCAATAACACCATCCCTAATACTAATAACCGGAATACCATTAATACTTTTTTATTCTCAGTTAAGAAAATGATGTTGGTCTCTGCATAGCTGTAATTGGCAATTATGGAGCTAAAACAAAACAGCAAAATAGCAAACGATAAGAAATACGCAGACCAAGCGCCCACTTCATTGGTTAACGCCAATTGCAATAGGCCAATGCCACGTTGCCCTTCCGAGGCGTCTAAAACGCCCGAGAGCAACACAATCGCAGCGGAAGCTGTACAAATAATCAAGGTGTCGACAAATACCCCAATCATCTGCACAAAACCTTGAGACGCAGGGTGGTTAGGGTTCGGTGTTGCCGATGCGGCAATGTTTGCTGCTGAGCCCATACCCGCTTCATTAGAGAACAAGCCACGAGCCACGCCGGCCATAATCGCGCCCATCATGCCGCCTGCGGCTTGCTCAAAACCAAAGGCGCTCTTTACAATTAGTACTAATGCCGCCGGTACTTGAGAGATGTTGAGCACAATCACCACAATGGCTATCCCTAAATACAGCAACGCCATAACCGGAACGATTTTCTCAGATACCGCAGCAACCTTCTTTAATCCCCCCATAATCACGTAGCCCGTAAAGAGGGTGATCACTAAGCCAATCCATATTTTATCAATGCCAAATGCGTTATTCATGGCATCTGCAATGGTGTTAGCTTGGACGGAATTAAAGGCAAAACCAAAAGCAATGATCAACAGCACCGAAAATACGCCGCCCATGGTACGGCTGCCTAGCCCTTGCTCCATGTAAAAAGCTGGCCCGCCGACGTATTGGCCATTTCGATCACGCACTTTATAAACTTGCGCCAAGGTCGACTCAACAAACGCCGTTGCCATCCCCAAAAGCGCAATCAGCCACATCCAAAAAATGGCACCAGCGCCACCAACGGTAATAGCGACCGCCACCCCAGCCATATTGCCCGTACCAACACGCGCGGCCATTGAGGTGCAAAACACTTGGAAAGAGGAGATCCCGTCTACTTTTTCTCGGCCATCGCGTACTAATTTAACCCCATGACGAAACAAACGGAATTGGATAAACCCGAGACGTAGAGTAAAAAACAACCCAGCGGCAACAAGCACATAAATAAGAACAGAGCCCCATAATAGACCATTGGCAAAGTCAATGGCTCCATTAAGGCTCGCGATAATGGAATCAATCATAATAAATTCTTCTTAATGGTACTGATAAACATTGAACACGTAATATCCCAACACAACAGATGGGCGACAAGACACACCAAACCGGTTCGGTTGCTCACCAGTAACAGCGCGCTCTCACGAATAAAACTCAGCGTATCGATCAGTTCATCGTTTAACGGCAACCGTAAACACTACCATACAATTTTTCATCTGACAGGTGATCCCAGTCACAACCTCAGTTTCGTTATCTTGGGAAATCAGACAATTTCTCTGCCATTAGCCAAATTCACACGTCCACCTACAACCCAAGCCCCCATTGATGAAAAGCAGAAGCTAGATCAACTTTTCATGATGGCATTCTTCGGTACTATCTGAGCGCTTGCTGACTCACTTCAGCGTATTTTGCTGTGTTATTTAGGTGAAACCCAAATACAATCACGGGTGACTTGATTATTCATCTAACCAGTTGGCAAAATTAGGTAAATCACCTTTAATGAAGCCAACCCTTAGCCTAATGGGATTGTTCTTATGGCCACTGCATTAACCCAATTAAAAAAACACACTACCATTGTTGCCGATACGGGCGATATCGAAGCAATTCGCCGTTATATGCCTGAGGACGCAACCACCAACCCCTCATTGATCTTAAAAGCATCTCAGATTGTCGAGTATGAAGGGTTAATTGCCGATGCCGTAACCTATGCTCAAGCTCAAAGTAACAATCCAGCTCAGCAACTTGAAGATGCCGCCGACAAGCTCGCCGTTAATATTGGCCTAGAAATTCTAAAGTTAATCCCAGGACGGATTTCAACCGAAGTGGATGCACGGCTTTCTTTTGATACACAAGCTTCCTTGGCCAAGGCTCGAAAATTGATGAGCCTTTATCAGCAAGCAGGCATTTCCTCAGAGCGGATCTTGATCAAACTGGCCTCAACGTGGGAAGGGATCCGAGCAGCAGAGCAATTAGAACAAGAGGGCATTAACTGTAACCTCACTTTATTATTCAGCTTTGCTCAAGCCCGCGCTTGCGCCGAAGCCAACGTTTACCTTATTTCTCCTTTTGTTGGCCGGATCTTAGATTGGTACCAAGCCAAAACCCAAGAAACGTTCTCGGCAGAACGTGATCCAGGTGTCATCTCGGTCGGCAATATTTATCGTTACTACAAGCAACATGGTTACGCGACAGTGGTAATGGGGGCTTCCTTTCGGAATGTTGGCGAAATTTTAGAATTAGCAGGCTGTGATCGCTTAACTATTGGCCCGAGCTTGCTCCAAGAATTAGAACAAAGCCAACGCCCCGTTGTACCTAAATTAGCCTTTCAGGGCGAAGTGCAGGCGCCACCAGCACCATTAACCGAAAATCAATACCGTTGGGAAATGAATCAAGATGCAATGGCGACCGAAAAACTGGCTGAAGGGATCCGAAATTTTGCTATTGATCAAGAAAAATTAGAAGCCATGTTGCAAGAGCGCCTTGGCCATAAGCAATGAGCACCCCCTCTTTTTTAATGCCTAGCCAATCGGCTAGGCAATGATGGAATATCAGGTATGAGCACATTAACTCAGTTGCCAAGCTGGCAGCATTTAGCGCGACACCGTCAACAACAAGCCCAGTTTTCTTTGCGCCAACAATTTCATGACGATCCCAAACGCGCCTCTCGATACCAACTTTCGGCAGCGGGGTTAATGCTCGATTACTCTAAAAATTTAATCTCTGATGAAACCATTAAATTATTAGCAAACTTAGCCGAAGCAACCAACGTCACTGGCTTACGCGACGCCATGTTTGCAGGCAAACACATTAACAATACCGAAGATCGAGCGGTACTCCACACAGCCTTGCGAGCAACAACGGTAAACGCTCCTCTCGTAGACGACGAGAGCATCCAAACTGAAATTAGCACCACGCTGGCAAAAATGAAGCAATTCGTCGATGAGATCCATTCGGGTCAGCGACGTGGTCATAATGGCCAAACATTTACCGATGTTTTAGCCATTGGGATTGGCGGCTCGTTTCTTGGCCCAAAAGTTGCGACGGAAGCCCTTCGCCCTTACGCCATTGAGCACATCAACGTGCATTTTGTGGCAAACGTAGACGGCACGGCATTAACGGAAAAACTCAAACGCATTGATGTTGATCGCACCTTGGTTGTGATGTCTTCAAAATCCTTCTCGACCCAAGAAACCCTTACCAATACCTGCAGCGCCCGAGATTACTTTTTAGCTCATGGTGTTCCGATAGAAGGGATCCGTAACCATTTTGTTGCCATCAGTTCCAATGTATCTGCAGCGGTCGAGTTCGGCATGGATGCCAATAACGTATTCCCAATGTGGAATTGGGTTGGTGGGCGTTACTCATTATGGTCGGCCATCGGATTACCCATCGCTTTAGCGGTCGGTTTTGCGCACTTTGAAGCGTTATTGGAAGGTGCTGCCAGCATGGATGAGCACTTCCAACAAGCTCCCTTTGAGCAGAATATGCCAATGATTATGGGTATGTTATCGCTCTGGTATAGCAACTTCTACGGCAGTCAAAGCCAGGTACTGCTCAGTTATGATCACTACCTACGTGGCTTACCCGCCTACGTTCAGCAGTTAGATATGGAGAGCAATGGCAAAAGTGTTGATAAAGACGGTCTGCCAATCCACCATCAAACCGGCCCAGTGATCTGGGGCGGTGAAGGCACTAACGGCCAACACGCTTATCATCAGCTATTGCATCAAGGAACCCATCTTATCCCGGCCGACTTTATCCTGCCATTGCAAACCCATAATCCATTAGGCCAGCACCATCAAATATTAGCGGCTAATTGCTTGGCGCAAGCACAAGCACTCATGCAAGGCAAAACCTTGGCAGAAGCCCAAGCAGAGCTCAGCCATTTACCTCTAAGCGATGAACAGAAAACACAGCTTGCCCAACATAAGGTGATGCCTGGCAACCGTCCGAGCAACACAATATTGATGGATAAATTAACGCCTATAACGTTAGGGGCATTAATTGCGCTTTATGAACATCGCACCTTTGTTCAAGGGGCTGTATGGGGGATCAACTCATTTGATCAATGGGGAGTAGAGCTTGGAAAAGTGCTAGGCGATGCGGTGTTGACGGAATTAAGCGCTTCTCAAGCCCAAGGCACTTTAGACGCCTCAACCAATCAGTTAGTGCAACGCTTCCGTCAAGGCCATATTTAACGCAAAACAGCCGCCGAATTGTAGCCGAATTGTTGAAAATAAAGTTAATATCGTGATATACCCCTATTTGATGCCATGGAGCATCAAATAGGGGAGAATGTCATGGAACGACTTGATTATGGCTCAGCAACGAGCAACACAGCGGAAAAAACCACGCGTGGACGCAGTAACAAAAAACGTAAGTGGCGTGAGATCGAAGCAATAAAAGAACAAGCTCGTTTGCGTAAAGAATTGGAAGAGATGGACTTCTGCTTCCAAGAAGATGAAATAATGGCCGAATAACAAAAAAAACCAATTCATCAAGCGCCCTGTCTAGGCAGGGCGTTTTATTGTTGTAACGCCTCTTGCAAAGCCGTATAAGCCTCAACTCTGTCATCCAAGAGGGGATCAAGGGGCAGCCTACCACAACGGTTAGCTAGTTCATGCCAGTCTTGCTGCGTTAATCTCGCAGTAATACGAGGAAGAAGTTCTTTATCTTCATACAATAAATGCGCGCGTTGTAATGCCACAAACTGCAATAAGCGATCCGTTAGCTGTTGTCGTGGCACCACATGATCCGACAGGATCAGCGCCAATGTAGCCAAAATAGCTTCCGTTATTTGGCTTATCAATAAATGTTCCTGCCGCAGTTGATGCACCGCACCTTCATCTTCACCAAGCACTTCCAAATAATATTGGTAGATCTCATCTTCCAGCGGGTGATGCTGTTGATCTGCATAATGGTGCAAGTAGGCAACCGCCTCATGCAGCAACATCATGTCACAATAAGCCCCTTGCTGCAGACGCACGACTTGCAGCTCAAATAAACACAGTACTTGCGAAAATTGATGATGATCGTGAGCGATTCTTGCCAACATAGTCCGGTCTCGAACATAACTTACTTTTACATTGCGCTTTTCTTATCCTCTCTACCTTGATCATCATCAAACTTGCCAATTAATCGCAGCCTTTCCTTGTTGCGTTAAATAACGATTAGTCTGTGAAAAATGGCGACAGCCAAAAAAGCCTCGATACGCCGACAAAGGTGAAGGGTGCGGTGCCATTAGCACGCAATGCTGGGCTCTATCGATTTGCTGCCCCTTTTTCTGAGCATGCGCACCCCATAGAATGAAAACAAGGCCTTGCTTATGTTGATTTAAGCACTGAATAACACGGTCCGTGTAATGCTCCCAGCCTAATTGAGCGTGCGAATGCGCCTGCCCTTGCTGCACAGTCAAAACGGTATTTAGCAGTAAAATCCCCTGCTTAGCCCAATGACTTAAATCACCATGTTCTGGCATCACAAACCCATCAATATCATTGATTAATTCTTTATAAATATTCATCAATGAAGGCGGGATCTTAATGCCTCGATTGACAGAAAAACTTAAGCCATTCGCTTGACCAATACCGTGGTAAGGATCTTGCCCTAAGATCACCACCCGAACTTGCGAAAGTGGGGTTTGCTCAAATGCAGCAAACACTTGCTCCGCAGGGGGGTAAATCGAGATCCCAGCTTCACGCCACTGACTAAGCTGAGTATCCATGTCAAGAAAATAAGGTTGCTGCTGTTCCTGCTGCAAGGCAGTTGACCAAGTCATCATCATGAGAACGCCGATTAGAGAAATATAAATAATTAATTTGCTTCGCATTTTATCGCTCCGTAGCATCGGCCATCCACATTTAAAGGGATACGGTATGCGATACATTGGAGCACACGTTAGTGCCAGTGGTGGGGTGCAAAATGCGCCGGTCAATGCCCACCAACTCGGGGCAACTGCATTTGCTTTATTCACGAAAAACCAGCGACGCTGGCAAGCGGCACCGCTAACAGAGCATAGTATTACGCAATTCAAACAACGTTGTCAGAAATTCGGCTATAGCCCAGCACAGATCCTGCCACACGACAGTTATTTGATTAACTTAGGGCACCCTGATAGCGAAGCGTTAGCGCGCTCACAAGCAGCATTCGTCGATGAAATGCAACGCTGCCAACAACTCGGGCTAACGTTATTAAACTTTCACCCAGGCAGTCATTTAAAACAAATCAGTGAAATGGACTGTCTACGCCGAATTGCCGAGTCCATTAACATCGCCTTAGATCAAACACAAGGGGTCACTGCCGTTATTGAAAATACCGCAGGACAAGGGAGTAATTTAGGGCATCGTTTTGAGCATCTAGCAACCATTATCGAATTCATCGACGATAAAAGCCGTATTGGGGTGTGCTTAGATACCTGCCACACCTTCGCAGCAGGGTATGATCTGAGCAGCTATCAAGCCGCCTCAGACACTTTTCAAGCATTTGATGCCATCGTCGGCTTACCGTACTTAAAAGGGATGCACCTCAATGGCAGCAAATCGGTTTTAGGTAGCCGTGTTGATAGGCACCATAGCCTGCATCAAGGCGAGATGGGGACCGAGGGTTTTCGGTTTATTATGAATCACCCTGCGACTGAAGGGATCCCATTGATCTTGGAAACCATTGATGAAAGCCTCTGGGTCCATGAAATCCAATGGTTGAGCGGTCTACAACAAACAAGCTAAGGTCAAAACCCAACTGGATCCCTTCCCAAATGCCAAAAGAAGGGATCTTGCCTATTCTAGGTAAAACAGTCGTTATGAGCTAGTTCGCTATTAAGCTGTCTAGTCCTGAAATAAGTTGACGCTTTTTGTTAGAGTCAGTTGCGCGAGCAACTGGCTTTTTCATGCACTTCATTTGGGGTCTTCATGCCTAGACTCAAGTGCGGCCGATGTTGGTTATATATGCTGACCGATTCATCGATTACCTGTCGCAATTCCGCAAAACTGCCGTAGCGATTAAGCAGAAACTCATGCTTCAATATCCCGTTAACCCGCTCAGCTAAGGCATTTTGATAACAATCATAACCATCGGTCATTGATGGCTTAATGTTGGCTGTCGCTAAAGTCTCTTGGTATACGTTAGAGCAGTATTGCAGACCTCGGTCAGAGTGATGGATTAGTGCATCATTGTATCGTCTGGCTTTTATCGCTCGATTCAAGGCTTTGACTGTATCGGTTGCTTTCATTTCATGGCTTAGTTCATAGCCCATGATTTTGCGCGAGTAGGCGTCTGTCACCAGAGATGTCAACACCAGTCGAAAACTGATCCACTCATTTACTCAGGTATTAGCCCTGAACGCTTCTTATCTTTCAATCGGTAGCTGTCGCCACTGAACTGCAAAACATGGGCATGGTGCAGTAAGCGATCTAACATCGCAGCCGTTAAAGTCGCATCATCCGCAAACGCCGTTG
>JAWXTX010000102.1:0-9739 GCA_044433165.1 Ferrimonas sp.
CAGGGCAGTAGATAAATCTGCAGGGCAGTGATATTTCGTTGTACTGGAGTGGTATTTGGCTTGATAGTCGTAAAATTCGTGTTCGGTTTCCATGTGGATGCTTGGCATGACTTGATCGCCAACAATGGCCACGGTGTATTCAGGGCCCTGGATCCACGCCTCCACTAATACGCTGGCATCATGCGTTAATGCATTTTCAATGGCGGCCATTAATTGCGCTTCATTATTGGCTTTTGCCATACCCACAGAAGAGCCTTCATTGGCCGGCTTTACCATAACGGGCAAACCTAGCTCGGCGATAATCCGTTGGCATTCTGGCAAGAGCGGTTGCCCTTGGCCTACAACAGCAAAAGGAGCGGTAGGCAGCCCCAGTCCCTTCCAGAGCAGTTTAGTGCGCACTTTATCCATCGCGATAGCACAAGCGAGAACTCCGCTACCGGTGTAGGGAATGGCCAGTTGTTGCAAAGCGCCCTGCATGCTGCCATCTTCCCCACCTCGACCATGTAACACAATGAAAGCACGATCGTAATGCGTTAAATCGGTCAGTGGCTGTATTTTAGGGTCAAAGGCATGTGCATCAACACCACTGCGGCATAAGCTGGTTAACACGGCTGCACCAGAGCGTAATGACACCTCACGCTCGGCACTCGTTCCCCCAAACAACACCGCGACTTTGCCAAATTTTTGCACGTTCATGCGCTCACTTCCTGCTTCATTTTTTTTATATCAAGTTGCATATCAGCCAATCGCTTGGACAAGGTGCCAATGTCTCCAGCGCCTTGAGTTAGCACCACGTCACCATCGCACAGTTGATCCGCCAGTAACGCAGGCAACGCTTCTGGGCCGGGCACATAGATGGGATCGATGCCTCGTTGCCGCAGCGAACGACACAAAGCACGGCTGTCAGCGCCTGGTAATGGGTCTTCACCCGCGCTGTAGACTTCCATTAATAATAAGCAATCCACCTCCGCCAGCACTGCGCAGAAATCTTCGTAGAGATCCCGTGTCCGACTATAGCGATGAGGTTGGTAAATCATCACCAGTCGGCGCTCTGGCCAACTGGCGCGAGCGGCTTTAATGGTGCACGCCACTTCCGATGGATGGTGGCCGTAGTCATCCAGCAGTAACACTTGCCCTGCCGCTGTGGCGAATTCACCGTATTGCTGAAAGCGGCGGCCAATCCCCTCAAACTGAGCAAGGGCACTGATCAATACCTCATCGGTGATCCCTTCTTCCATTGCCACGGCAATGGCCGCCAGAGCATTTTGCACATTATGACGCCCTGGTAAATTTAAGGTGATGGCCACATCTGGGGATCCGGCTCTCACCAAGGTGAAGAAGGTTTGCGTACCAATCTGCTTAAAGTTATCCGCACGCACATCCGCATCCGGATGAAAACCATACGTCACCACGCGCCGGCTGATCCGTGGCAGCACGGTTTGTACGCCCTCGTCATCAAGGCACATCACCGCCGTGCCGTAAAACGGCAAGTTATGCAAAAAGTCGACAAATGTATCGTATAATTTATTGATATCGCCGCCATAAGTATCCATGTGATCCGGTTCGATGTTAGTCACAATCGATAGCATGGGTTGTAGGTGGAGAAAGCTGGCGTCCGATTCATCAGCTTCAGCCACTAAATAGTGGCTCTGACCTAAGCGAGCATTGGTTCCGGCACTGTTTAATTGGCCGCCAATAACAAAAGTGGGGTCCAATCCCGCCCCCGCAAACAAACTGGCGGTTAAGCTGGTTGTGGTGGTTTTACCATGGGTGCCAGCCACCGCAATGCCATGACGAAAACGCATCAGCTCCGCCAACATTTCAGCGCGACGAACAATGGGGATCCGTGCTTGCTGAGCCGCCTGCAATTCTGGATTCGAGGCTTTAATCGCCGTAGAAACCACCACCACATCGACGTCGGCAACCCAATCGGCATGGTGGCCTTTATGCACTACAGCACCCAGCCCAATTAACCGTTTGGTCACTGCATTGGAACCCAGATCAGAGCCACTCACTTGGTAGCCTTCATTCACCAGCACCTCAGCAATGCCACCCATACCTGCACCACCAATGCCCACAAAGTGGATGCGCTTAACCCGTCCCATGGCACCATGGGGGATCGGCTTAACACCGGAAAATTGCACTACCGTCATTGGCTGTTCTGCTCTGTTGCTTGTTGACATATTTTTGCTACTTGTTCTGTTGCATCCGTTACCGCAACACGGCGAGCCGCTTGCGCCATCTGCACAAGACGTTCTGGCTCATCAATAAGTTGCTGTAATTGCTGCGCTAAATGACGAGGTGTTAATTCGCTCTGTGGCAAAAGCCACGCGGCACCGGCATCCACCAAAGCTTGAGCGTTGGCCGTTTGATGATCATCCACCGCGTGCGGAAATGGCACGAGGATCGCAGGACGTCCGGTGGCAGCCAATTCCGCCACCGTCAGCGCCCCAGCTCGGCTAACTACCACATCGGCCCACGCATAAGCCGCGGCCATATCATCAATAAATTCCGATACCTGAGCACCAACGCCCGGCGCTTGTTGCGCCCAGCTCTGCGTCACGGTTTCAGCGTGGCCACGCCCAACCTGATGCCATACGGTGATGCCAGCGCCAGTCGCAATTCTTGCTACGGCTGCGGGCATCACGTCATTCAATGCGGCAGCGCCTAAGCTGCCCCCGACCACCAACACCCGTAATTCACCAGCGGCCGTCACCGGTTGCTGCTGACCAATCGCCAACAGCTCTTGACGAACTGGGTTGCCGACTCGGATTGCCCCTAAGAGGGCGCCGTCAAAAGCAACCAATTTTCGCCATGCAAAACGCGCTAATAATTTATTGGTTACACCAGCAACGGCGTTTTGTTCGTGCAACACCAAAGGCGTACCACGTAGCCACGCGGCGATACCGCCGGGGCCCGCGGCGTACCCTCCCATGCCCAATACAACGTCGGGTTTAAATTGACGTTGGATCTGCCACGCTTGCCAAATGGCTTTGGTGATCTGCCATGGTGCCAACAATTTCCGTTTCAGCCCGTTACCGCGTAAGCCTTTAATATCAATAAATTGAATTTCAAAACCGTGCTGAGGAACCAACCGAGCTTCCATCCGCTCTGCGGTACCTAACCACAACACTTGCCAGCCTTGCTCGCGCAATTGTCGCGCGACAGCCAAGGCTGGAAATACATGACCACCGGTACCACCGGCCATCACTAATAAACGTCTGCCACTCACGGCGTCTCCCTAGAAGCCTGGGGGCTTGTTGTTATTTGTCGTTGTGCTTCACGACGTTCATAATCAATTCGCAGCAACACGGCGGCGGCTACACTCATCACCCATAAGCTGCTGCCACCATACGAAAACAATGGCAATGTCAGCCCCTTGGTGGGGAGTGCGCCAACGCTGGCGCCAATATTAACGGCGGTTTGAGCGCTGAACCAGATCCCAATGCCATATGCCCAAAAACCGGCAGCTGATTGCTCCAAGCGAATGGCCAAATGACCAATCCATAAAGCGCGCAGCGCCAAGAACAATTGCAATAAAAGCAGCCCAAGCAAACCAATAAAGCCCAGCTCTTCACCCACAATGGCGGCAATAAAGTCGGTGTGCGCTTCAGGCAAAAAGTTTAGTTTTTGAATGCTGTTACCCAGCCCTTCGCCAAACCAGTTGCCGCGACCATAGGCCATTAAGCTGTGCGTTAATTGATAACCCGAACCAAATGGGTCTTGCCATGGGTCCCAAAAAGAGGTTAACCGCGCAATACGATAGGGGGCCGTTAATGCCAATAAGATCAAGAGCGCTACGCCAATGACTAAAAAAAACAGCAAGTAGGCAAGGTTTAATCCTGCGAGAAAAATCATCCCCACTATCGTACAGAACATCACAGCCACACTGCCGTAATCCGGCTGAAACAAGAGCAATGAGGCGAAGACCACAAACACCAAACAGGTTTTGAAGATCCCCGAGTAGCCTTTTTGTAATTGCGGATGGCGCCGCGTGATAAAGCCCGCCATGAATAAAAACAAGGCAAATTTAGCCGGCTCTGCCACCTGCAAATTAAAGCTGCCTAACGCCAACCAACGTTGTGCCCCATTAACGCTTTTACCCACCATCAAAACCAACAGCAATAACAGCACCGCAATTAATGCAATGTAGGAACTGTGCGCAATCCACCACCGAATCGGAATGCAACAGCCGATGACAATCAAAACCAATGCAAAGGCCACAAAAAACGCCTGACGATAGACGAAGTACAGCGGATCATAATTTAAATGGGTGGCTTCGGGAATGGAGGCCGAAGTTACCATCACCAACCCAAACGCCAGTAACGTAACAATAAGAACCAAGAGCAATCGATCAAACAGCGGCTCATCTGCCGCCAAGCTGCCGTCAGCCCAATGAGGCCGCCACTGCCCCAACGCATAAACACGCTGTTTAATGGACTCTCTTATTAACATGGCAACGCCTCAACCGCGCTCATAAAATCCACGCCTCGGTGCTCAAAGCTGCGGAACATATCAAGGCTGGCACACGCCGGCGATAACAGCACTAAATCGCCACTTTTTGCTTGCGACGCCGCCCATTGTACGGCTTGTTCCAAAGTATTCACCGCATGGCTATTGGGCACTAAATCAGCGATGGCAGGGCCATCTTGGCCAAGGGTTATAACCCCCGCCAGTTCCGCCAGTAATGGCGTAAGCTCTGAGAGATCGGCGCCCTTCGCATCCCCTCCGGCAATCAGCCATAGATTCGCGGCCTCATCCGCCAACCCAGCCAGTGCGGCCATGGTCGCACCGACGTTGGTTGCCTTGGAATCGTTGACATAACGCACGCCGGCTTTGGTCGCCACCCATTGGCAACGATGCGGTAAGCTATTAAAGTGTTGTAATGCTTGCACGCAGGCACCCCGAGGGATCTGCACTGCTTCTGCCAGTGCTACCGCCGCCAGCGCATTGGCGTAATTATGACGGCCCACCAAAGGTAATTGCGCCAACGCGATAATAGGCTCCGTACCACGACATAAAGCGCCATCAGCAATGCCATATTCGCTTGTATTAGGGCAACCAACCGTAAAGCCTAAGGTCGCAGATGCTTGGCCATAAGTTAAGGGATCATCAAGGTTTTCAAGCGTCTGCTGCGCTTGTTGATACAGCTTTAATTTGGCTTGTCGATAAGCTTCAAAATCTGGGTAACGATCCAAGTGATCCGCACTGACATTCAGTACCGTGGCCACGGCTGCATTTAAGCTGTGGGTGGTTTCCAGCTGAAAACTCGATAATTCCAAGACATATAAGTCATGGCCTTGCCCTAATAAATCCAGTGCCGGCACGCCAATATTACCGCCAACGCCAACCGACCAACCGGCTGCAGCGGCCATTTGGCCTACCATGGTCGTAACAGTCGACTTACCGTTTGAGCCGGTAATGGCCACCACTGGCGCATCCACATGGCGCGCAAACAACTCAATATCGCCTATCACCTCCACACCCGCTTGCATCGCCATTGCAATAGCAGGGGTCGCGAGCGCAATGCCTGGCGACACCACCAGTGTTTCAGCTTGACTTAATTGAACGCCATCCAGAGCGCCCGTCAGCAAGGGCACCTCGGTAAATTCGTGGGCTAAGATCTCAGCACCTGGTGGGTGTGGCCGAGTATCCCAAACGGCCACCGCTTGCCCTTGCGCACGCAAAAAACGCACGCACGAAAGCCCAGTAACCCCCAATCCAAGAATAATCGTGGGTGCAAGTGCCGGCATTTAGCGCACCTTAAGGGTCGCCAGACCCAGCAAAACTAAGCAGACCGAGATAATCCAAAAACGCACAATAACTCGCGGCTCTGGCCAGCCCATTAATTCAAAATGATGATGGATCGGCGCCATGCGGAAAATGCGCTTTTTACGCAATTTGTAAGAGCCCACTTGCAAGATCACCGAGACGGTCTCTAAAACAAAGATCCCTCCCATGATCACCAGCAAAAACTCTTGTCGAGTTAATACCGCCATCGTTCCCAAGCCTGCGCCCAATGCCAATGAGCCCACGTCGCCCATAAATACTTGGGCGGGATAGGTGTTAAACCATAAAAAGCCCAAGCCAGCACCCACCATCGCCGTACACACTACGGCCATTTCCCCAACGCCTGGCAAATAGGGAATGTGCAGGTAATTAGCAAAATTCACGTTGCCAGAGAGGTAAGCCACCAGCGCAAACGCCGCGGCCACAAGTACTGTCGGCACAATGGCAAGGCCATCTAAGCCATCGGTTAAATTCACCGCATTGGAGCTGCCAACAATGGTGAAATACGCCAAGAAGATGAATAGCACCCCCAGCTGTGGCATCACATCTTTTAAAAATGGCACCACTAAAACATGGCCATCTGGCTGACCTTGCCAATACAGATACAACGCCACAGCCAAAGCCGCGGCCGATTGCCAAAAGTATTTCCAGCGCGCAATCAAGCCTTTGGGATCTTTTCGGATCACTTTACGGTAATCATCGATGTAACCCACCAAACCGAAACTGGCGAGCACAAACAGCAACACCAGCACGTAATGGTTGGTTAAATCACCCCACAATAACGTGGCAATAAAGATCCCCGCGAGGATCATCAACCCACCCATGGTCGGCGTGCCTCGTTTGCTAAAATGCGATTCAGGGCCATCATCGCGAACCACTTGCCCAATCTGCATTTTTTGCAGAAATTGAATCAGTTTAGGTCCAAGCCATAAGGTAACGAGTAACGCGGTTAAGAGCGCCACAATGGCCCGAAACGTTAAATAAGAAACCACGTTAAATGCGGTGAAGTATTGGGTTAGGTAGTCCGCAAGCAAAACTAACATGAGCGAGAAGCCTCAAATTGCTGTCGCAGTGCAGCCACATAATGTTCCATGCGGGCGCTGCGGGAGCCTTTTATTAATATGGTTACTGGCTCAGACTCGGATTCGAGCCAAGTAAAGAGCTGTTGTTGTAGCGATTGTTGATCAGCAAAGTGGCAATCGGTGCCAAAGGCTTGAGTCGCAAGGGCGCTTACTGTACCCACTGTATAGAGACGGTCAATCCCTTTCTGCCGTGCGTATTCGCCAACCGCAGCGTGATCCGCCTCGGTACGATGGCCAAGCTCGCCCATATCCCCAAAGATGAGTGCGGTTTTGCCTGGGTAATGCGCCAAGGTATCAATGCCGGCTTTGGTCGAGGCTAAATTGGCGTTATAGCTGTCATCAATCACCATTAGGCGTTCCGTCAACCGATGCATCTCAGTGCGCCCGGGCACGATTGGTGCCTGCGCCAAACCGCGCACAATGGTGGCCAGTGGCAACTTGGCACAATAGGCTAAACTGGCAGCGGCAAGCGCGTTATTCACTTGATGGCGCCCCGGCAGCGGTAATTGCACGACCACTTGCTCGGTGCCGACATTCAACAAAAAGCGATAACACCCAGCGGCATTGGCCTGCAATTGCGAGGCCCACAGATCTGCGGGCACTTGGCTGGAAAAGCACACTTTTTGATGCTGAGCACACGCGTTTAATATGAAATCTGCGTAGTCATCGTCCAAATTGATGATGGCCGTTCCATGTTCGCCTAACGCTTCAAAAATCTCGCTTTTAGCGGCAGCAACGCCCGCTAAACTGCCAAATCCTTCAAGGTGAGCGGGTTGCACATTATTTATCAGTGCTGCATCAGGCTGCACTAAATTGGCGGTATAGCGAATTTCCCCCGGGGCATTGGCACCCAGCTCTATCACGGCGTATTGGTGCGCTGGCGTCAGCGCCAAAAGCGTTAGCGGTGCGCCAATGGTGTTGTTTAAATTGCCCTTGGTCGCCAACGTTGGCGCCGCTTGTTGGAAAATTGCTGCGGCCATCTCTTTGACGGAGGTTTTCCCAACGGAGCCGGTTAACGCCACTGTAAAGGGACCCAGTTGCTGCTTAACCCAAGCACCTAATTGCCCTAACGCTAACGTCGTATCTGCCACCACTAATTGCGGCAAAGCGATGGCCTGTGGCTCGGAAACAAGCGCTGCACCAGCACCAGCGGCCAGAGCTTGTTCTAAAAACTGATGAGCATCGAAACGCGCCCCCACTAACGCCACAAACAGATCGCCGGCTTGCAACTCACGGCTGTTGGTTTGCACATGGCAAACTTGCTGCTGCGCAGCCTCTGACTCACTGATCCCATGCAAAGTGGCACCAAGAATCGAGGCCAGTTGCGCTAATGACACGCTAATCATAAGCCACTCTCCACAAGAGACTGCGTTAATTGCTGTGCCAGTTGCCGCTCGCTATACGGCAATACTTGGCCTGCAATCAGTTGATAATCTTCATGTCCTTTGCCCGCCAGCAAAATCACATCGGCCGCATCAGCTAAGGCATAGGCTTGTCGAACCGCGCTGGGGCGATCCGCTTCAATTAAATAGGGCGCTTGCGTTAAGCCGGTTTGCATGTCGGCCACAATGGCTTCAAAAGTTTCGCTGCGGGGATTGTCGGCGGTGATCACCAAGTGATCCGCGCCTTGTTCGGCGGCAGCAGCCATTAATGGCCGTTTGCCTCGGTCGCGATCACCACCGCAGCCAAACACGCACCACAAGCGGCCGTGACAATGAAGCCGCAAAGCCTGCAAGGCCTGCTGTAACGCATCGGGCGTATGGGCGTAATCCACCACCAACATCGGACCGTGCGCTTGGCCAAAGGTTTCCATCCGGCCATCGGCAGGGCGCAATTTTGTGACGGCCTGCAATAACGCAGACAAGTTGTGGCCTTGCGCAAGCAACGCAGCCATCGCGGCCAAAGTATTCGCTAAGTTAAACGCACCGAGCAGCGGCAATTGCAATTGACCTTGACCAAAGCTACCGTCAATTTCAGCGCAGATCCCTTGCCCGTGGTAATGCACTTGGCTGGCCCGAAGCCAACGAGTGCCTTCTGCGCCTGCGGCACCATCGATGGTATAACAAATGGTATCAAGTCCTTGCGCTTGCAACTCTAAGAGCCAGCGCTGGCCATACTCATCATCGCCATTCAGCACCGCCGTTTGCAGATCAGGCTGGCTAAAAAGGCGTCGTTTTGCGGCAGCGTAGCTGGCCATATCACCGTGGTAATCCAAATGATCTCGGCTTAAATTCGTAAAAACCGCCACCTCAATAGGCAATGCAGCTACCCGCCCTTGAGTTAAGCCATGGCTTGAGATCTCCAGCGCCACCACATCCGCACCCGCCTGAACTTGAGCGTTCAGCTGCTTGGCAACGGTAAGCGCATCTGAGGTGGTATTCACTGAGGGCTGTAACTGCCCCCAAACGCCATTACCAACAGTGCCCATCACACCCGCCACTTGACCAAGCTCGGTCAGTAATTGGGCACAAAGTTGGGTCACCGTGGTTTTACCATTTGTGCCCGTGACCCCTATTAACCGTGCTTGGCGCGCAGCAGGGTAAGCCGTCAGCCCAAGTTGTGATAACGCCGTACTTAACTGCGGCAAGCCAATGACCGGAACCGCGCCATGTACCGAGAGCACGGCCAAGTGATCATGTTCGGTGATAACGGCCACCGCTCCTTGCGCAATAGCCGCGTCAATAAAGGCACGTCCATCTTGTTGGTGGCCGATCAGCGCCACAAAAAGGTCACCGGTCGATACTTGACGGCTATCTAGCACAAGATCGTTAAACTCAATATTCCATTGAGGCGCCAGTGGCGTGGTTAGCCAAGGCGTTAATAATTCATACAACCGCATTATTGTCAGGTTCCTGTCGAGCGCGCGG
>JAWXTX010000103.1:0-9605 GCA_044433165.1 Ferrimonas sp.
AATCCACGTTTATGCCTACTGGGGTTAACAGCAACCCCTTATCGGCTTGATGGCGGCTGGATTTATCAGCGTCATTATTTAGGAGCATTACGCAGCACTGAGCCAAAACCTTTTCAAGAATGCATTTTTGAATTACCTATTGGCGATCTCATTAAACAAGGTTTTTTAACGCCACCAAAAGTTATTGATGGCGCGGTAGCCCAATGGCTATTACCCTTACAAGATGGCAGCTTGCCTCAAGTAGAACCGGAATTAATTAAACGGGCCACCACACTGATTTGCCAACAAATTGTGGAGCAAGCCACTACCCGCCAAGGGGTGATTGTGTTTGCCGCCAGTGTCCGCCATGGTCAAGAGATCATGGCTAATTTACCAGTAGAGCAATCCGCTTTAATTACCGCTGCTACCACTAAGTCTGATCGCGCCACATTAATCCAAGCATTTAAAAACAAACAACTTAAATTTTTAGTGAATGTCTCGGTGCTAACCACTGGATTTGATGCACCACATGTTGATCTAATTGCGCTGTTACGATGCACTGATTCTGCGGCGTTATATCAACAAATGGTCGGCCGCGGCCTGCGTTTAGCCCCCGATAAACATGACTGCTTAGTGCTTGATTATGCTGGTAATGGTTATTCCATCTATTCCCCTGAAATTGGGGAGCCTCGGCCACATAAAGACACAGTACCGGTACAGATAAGCTGCCCGAAATGCCGTTACAATAACGCCTTTTGGGGGCGCAAAGATGAATTTGGCTACGTTACTGAACATTTTGGCCGTCGTTGCCAATTTAGTCAGCGAGTTGAGGACACACTAGAGCAATGCGATTACCGCTTTCGCTTTAAAGAGTGCCCTGATTGTTTAGCGGAAAATGACATTGCTGCACGTGAATGTCATCAATGCCAGAAACTGTTAGCCGATCCCGATAAACGCCTGCAAGAGGTATTAAAATTAAAAGATTATAAGGTGATCCGCTGTTGTGGCTTACAGTTAGTAAGCACCACCACCCCTCATGCCAAGCAAGCTATTAAGGTAACTTGGTTTGATGAAGACGGTTTTGAGCTCAACCGGCTCTTTTCTTTTGACTCAACAGCACAAAAAGGGCACTTTTATCATCAATTTATTCGAGCGCACTTAAAAAATCCCGGCCAACCACTGCGATTTTCTGATGCCAGCGATGTAATTCAGCACCAACATTTATTCCGCCATCCAGACTTTGTTATCGCACGTCACGAAAAAAAGCGATTCTGGAAGGTGATTGAGACCCTGTTTGATTACCAAGGGCGCTACCGTACTGCTACAGCCGCAAGCTAGATGGGTTCGGTTACTAAGGAGTTTTTCATGTTCGTTGTTATTTTTGGGCGCCCAGGTTGCCCCTATTGCGTTCGAGCCAAAGAGATAGCTGCAACGTTGCAAACAAAGCACGACGATTTTTCTTATCGTTATGTAGATATGCTCGCCGAGGGGATCACTAAGGCAGAAATAGAAAAAACGGCAGGTAAGCCAGTGAATACGGTGCCGCAAGTTTTCATTGATTCTGACCATATTGGTGGTTGTGATGATTTTGAAGCTTACGCGAAAGCCAATTTAGGGCTTTACGATTAAGGCTAACACCTACCCCCAAGTACTCTAGCTTGGGGGGTTCCTTTTAAGACGTCTTTGCCGCTTCTCCTGAATAACCGGCATCGCGCCCATCCCATTTTATCTCTCTAATTCTCATGCCAATGCTGCTGTTGCCATTGCAACGCACGCGCGTGCTGCGCAATTTGCGTAACTAATTGTTCAAGTACATACAGATCCGACGTTTGATCTCGTTGTTGACGTAACTGGCAGAGCAACTTCTGGCGATATTGCATCATGGGGATGACCTTGTCAGATCCATTCATACTTCACCCCCAACAAATTGTGAACTGATTCACATCATACTCAGCATCAAGAATAACAACAAGAAAACTCGGTACATCAAAAGCTCAATGGAAACTGCCAGTGTATGGCTTTATTTTTAAGCAATTTAGTTCCAGCTCCACCATCTTTATAAAGATTTGGGACCATTCACATAGGAGCGCGACCGTGACACGGCCAAAAGTGGTATTGCCACTTGCTGGGCAAATTGCACTGATTGCTTTAGTCCCTTTAATTTACCAAGTGTTACGTAACAGCACCGGCATACTGGCAACGCAATTAGAGCAACAATTTTCAATGAGTGCCACGGCTATGGGCGTGATCGCTGGCGCGGTATCTTTAGGGGCAATGCTCGCTATTTTACCAGCAGCGGCTTGGGTGAATCGCTTTGGCGCGCGCCCAGTTCTGCTTTACGCAACCGCACTCATCGCGTTAGGTGCTGTGGGTTATGCACTGGCCCCTGATCCCATGACATTATTTATTGCCCGCTTTTGCATTGGCTTAGGTTCAGGGCCCTATTTAGCCGCAGCAATGGCACGCGCGGAACAAGACACAAGCAGTAATCAATTTAAAGAGTATTCTGGCGAGATCAGTGCCATTGGTCGTTCTGGTTCAGTATTAGCCGCTGCGCCTTTTGCCATTATTGTTGCTTGGCTTGGGTGGCGCCAGACCATTGCCCTTTTAGCCGCTGCAGCATTATTACTGGTGCTTATTTTGTGGCTAAGCGCGAGCAATACCAAGCGCCAACCGCAAACCAACACCATTCCATGGCGCCAGTTACTTTGTGGCAGTGTATTGGCGAGGTTGTGCTTATTAATGGCACTGATGGGCAGCATCAGTACCCTTATTGGTTTATGGGGCGGGCCTTGGCTTGCCAGTGCCTATTCATTAAATCCACATCAGATCAGCTGGTATCTCACTCTATTAACAGCCAGCTTTGCTTTCGGCTCTATCTCCTCCATTAGCCTAACGCGTTGGTTTGGCAAGGCTACGTTATCCCTGTTGATCAGCACAGCTATTGCTTTATTATTGCTCCTTGCCAGCCCAGTGCAATTACCACCTACGTTGCTTTTATTCATTTTAGCGGCATTAGGGTGCTGTTTATCACCAACAGTTTTGGTTTTAGCTGAATTACGCCAAGCAGCACCAACTCATTTAGTTGTCGCCCTATTGGCTGTCTCATCACTGGCGTTTTCAATGGGGATATTTCTTTTTCAAGCGATATCAGGGATTGTCGTTGATGTGTTTGCGCGGACATCCAGCGGTGGCCACCCCACAATCGCATTTCAGTGGGTTTTTGTTGTGCTGGCTGTAGGGTTACTGCTGACGTTAATCATGCGCTGGTGCTGCCCGATAAAAAGCGCACCATAAATTTTTTCATCAAAACAAAAAATCAGCAAAAGCCGATAAGGGAGGTACTGTGGTAGGAAAGTATGGTGGGTCGTGAAGGATTCGAACCTTCGACCAATTGGTTAAAAGCCAACTGCTCTACCGACTGAGCTAACGACCCATGGTGTTGATAAAAATAAACAGCGTCTACCTTCATCGGTGCCTGCACTGTTGCCAGTGTCCAACTTAAGGCGGTTGGAGAAAATGGTGGGTCGTGAAGGATTCGAACCTTCGACCAATTGGTTAAAAGCCAACTGCTCTACCGACTGAGCTAACGACCCATGGTGTTGATAAAAATAAGCAGCGCCTATCTTTATCGGTGCCTGCACTGTTGCCAGCGTCCAACTTAAGGCGGTTGGAGAAAATGGTGGGTCGTGAAGGATTCGAACCTTCGACCAATTGGTTAAAAGCCAACTGCTCTACCGACTGAGCTAACGACCCATTTAAATTTGCCGGCAGTGGATGTTTTCCAACGCTCCCTGCTGACGGGCGGCTATAATACCAATCTTAATTCGCCTTGCAACAGGAATTTTAATATCCCGCGCCGCATGCACATAAAACCAGCAAAGCGCACAAAAAACAGAAAATATCTGTTTAGTTATGCGCTTACTGACATTAGTTAAGCTGCTGCTGTGCTAATTGAGCCGCACTGGTATTTGGGTATTGCTGGATCACACTAGCAAAAAACTGCCGAGCTTGAACGCTATTACCCAAACGCGCCGCAATTAATCCCTGCTTCAAGATGGAGTCCGCTCGCTTGGAAGAGTCGGGATAACGTTCGACCACTAAGGTAAATGTTTCCGCGGCTTCAGCCAGCTGCCCTTGGTTATACAGCAATTGCCCTAACCAATAATACGCGTTGGCAGTATAGTCGGAATTTGGGTACTGCTGAATGAACTCTTGAAACGCAGAAATTGCATCATCAAAACGACGCTCTTTGGTGGCCAGATCCAACGCATTGCTATAAGCCGTAGACTCTGACAAAGAACCTACTGCGCTTGGCGTGGCGTTTGCTGCGATTGCTGCCGATGGCGCCGTTTGCAGATCAGCAAGTTGTTGATAGAGCTGCCGCTGACGTTCTAGCATTTGACTCAATTGATGAGCTTGGTCTTCCGTGTGCCCGCGTAGCATACCAATTTCTTGCTGCATCTGCTCGACCATCTGCTCAAGACGCAATTGCCCTTCAGCATTACTGCGCAGCAGCTGTTCTAGCCGAGCAACACGGCTGTTGAGATCGGTATTAGCGGTTGGCATCGGTGCACTATAACGCGACAACTCAGACACTGGCACATTAGCCATTGCGGCAAAACTGCTGATGGCTGCAATAACACAAACAAAGCGGCCCATTTGCATAAGGTTCATCTCAGTTAGTAAGCGATAACCGCACGACGATTACGGGCATGAGCCGTTTCTGTGCCACTGTTATCCAAAAGCTTTTCTTCACCATAAGGCACTACTTCCATTTGTGAAGTCAGTACGCCCAAACTTTGCAAGTATCGAACAACGGCCTTCCCCCGACGCTCAGACAAAGCAATGTTGTATTCCGGTGTGCCACGTTCATCTGCATGACCTTCAACAATGATCTTCACGCTTGGGTTTTGCACCAAAAAGGCCGCATGAGCCTCTAACACCGCTCGATAGTCTGCGCGAATATCGCTTCGATCATACTCAAAGTAAATGGTGTTTTGCTGGGTTAAGTAAGCTTGTTGTTCACGCAAATGAGCTTGTTGCTCTTGCAGCTGTGCTTGCAGTAATGCTTGTTGTTCTAAACGCAACTCTTCGGGGGTTTTTACCGTTTCAACTACTCCAAACGCCGGCTCATTACTGCTGCCCCACGGATCGGAAGGCTGATTATAAATATCAACCGTCGGTGCCCCTTGGTTTACGGTGCCGCTGTTGCTGCCCAAAGCGCTGTCACTTTCCAAACTGCTACTGGAGCTACATGCCGTCAAGGCCAACACCGGTAGCAACGCCATGATTCCCTTTAGCGATTGATTAAATTTCATGTTTAAGTCCTTGTTTGTTCTTTTAAATCTTAAAGAAAAGGCGACCAAGCCGGTGCTTTAACATCACCTTCTTGCATCGGTAAGCGCGCTTTAAAACGGCCATCCATCGAAACCGCAGCCAAGACTTGACGGCCATTATGCCGAGTACCGTAAATAATCATGCTGCCATTAGGCGCAATACTTGGCGATTCGTCCAGATGCGTTTCGGTTAGCACGTCGATGCGGCCATTGTCTAGCGCCATTCGAGCAATGCTAAATTTACCACCACTGTTACTTACCATAACAAGCGCTTTGCCATCAGGGGTAAAAGAGCCGCCTAAATTCCAATCGCCTTGATTGGTTAAGCGTTTGATCGCCCCTGTCGCCAAGGTAAGTTGATAGATCTGTGGCCGCCCCCCTCGCTCTGAGGTGAAAATCAGCGATTGGCCATCAGGCGCCCATGCAGGCTCGGTGTCAATGGCGAAATGATTGGTTACCCTTTGTAACGCTTTGGTATTTAAATCAATAATATAAATTTCTGTACTGCCATCTTTTGAGAGCGTTAATGCCAATTTTTTGCCATCCGGCGACCATTTCGGGGAGCCATTGATCCCTGGAAAACTGGTGATCTTTTCTCGGGCACTGCTGTACAAGTCTTGCACGTAGATTTCAGCGCGGCGATTTTCAAAAGACACATACGCCAATTTACGGCCATCTGGCGACCATGATGGCGACATTAAAGGCTCACGCGAGCCCAGCACCATCGTCTCATTGTAACCATCGTAATCAGCAACCCGCAGTTGATAACGGTTCGGGTTGTTTGGCTCACCAACCGTGATATAGGCAATTTTGGTTAAAAATGCCCCTTTATTGCCGGTTAATGCTTCATAAACAATGTTGGCAATGCGGTGCCCAAAACCTCTAAATTGAGCCGCCGATATCACCGCCTGCCGACTTTCAAGTACATAACCTGACTGCCATTCATACTGATTCGTCGCCTGATTGAGTTTGGCACGAAGTAAATCCACCAATTCAAAGGTAATTTGGTATTGATCCGCTCCTATCTCAACGATGCTACCCAAAACAACCGCTTCGGCACCAGTAGCCACCCAGCGGCTTAGTGTCACTTGAGCAGAGTTGCTAATAGCTTGCTGTGGCAAGGCATCTGTTGGCAAGGGGCTAAAGGCGCCGCTACGCTCTAAATCCGCTCGCACCACCTCCGATAATGCACTGGGGCGAGGCGTATTGCCCTGATAAACAAAAGGAACAACTGCAATAGGCCGAGCAGCGTTAGTGCTTTCGGTAATCACAATTTCTAGTGCCGCTTGTGCCACACCACTAAGGCTGGCAAGACAAAGGGCAAACCATGCCGTAAAGAATGATTTAGATAAGCTCTTCATTGGTTAATTTCTCGGCTCAATGCGCAAGTTAATCTCTTTCATCGCTTGATAGACGTCCGGCTCTGACGAAACCGGTAAATTTCCTGCTGCTTGCACCGCAGCTTCAGTAGCACGACATAAGTTGTTGTCACCACTAATGACATTGATTCGAAAAACGAAGCCATCTGGTGCCAGACTCAATTTAACAAAACACTCTTTACCACGTGCACTGGCATCGGCTCTAAGATGGGTTTGAATCGCACTTTTAATGCGTTCACCGTACAAGGCCACTTGGCTGTCTACTTGTTGCTGACGTGCTTGATTTACGCGCCCTTGTTCGGCAGCCATTAAACTGGCAAGCTCCGCCTCGGCTTCGGCCCTTAACGCGGCCTCCATGGCCAAACGCTGGCGCTCCTGCTCTTGTTCCCGTTGAGCGGCTTCTTGGCGTAAACGTTCCTCTTCAGCGGCTTTTGCCGCGGCTTCAGCGGCTTTTTTCTCCGCTTCTTTTTGCTGTCGAATTTGCTCCGCTTGGCGCGCCAGTTCTTCACTTTTTAAGCGCTCGGCTTCGGCTCGTTGACGTTCTACTTCCGCTTGCTGGCGTGCTAATTCTTCTTGTTCTCGCGCTAACGCTGCAGCCTGCGCTTTTTGTTGCTCCGCTAATTTTTTCTCTTGAGCGAGCTTTGCCGCCGCTTCTGCCTGCTTCAGCTCGCGTTCACGTTGTTGTTTTTCGGCTTCCAACTGTTGTAAACGTTGTTGCTCTTGCGCATTCTTCGCTTGTGCCTGCTCTAATGCCTCCGTAATTTGATTTTGACGTTGTTGCTCGGCTGCGCGCTCTAATTCCTGTTGTGCCTTAATACGCGCAACTTGTTGGTCAATTTGCGCTTGATTGACCACCATTGCCTGCACTGTAGGCACCGAAGCAGGCGGCTGTTTAGGCGCAGAATCCACACTAAACATCAATAACCCCAGCAGACCAGCATGCACTACTGTCGAAATCAGCACTGGCAGCATTAATGAAGAAGTGGAATTACTGCGCATCACCAGGCTCCGTCATTAATCCCACTGAAGGCACCCCAGCGCCCTGCAGCGTTACAATCAGTTGTACAATGTGGTCATACGAAACCGTGCGATCACCATTAACAACCACTGGACGCTCTGGGGTCAATTGCAACTCAGCTGCAATCAATTCGGCCAACTCATGCTGTTGCAATGGTCGCCCTTCATCGACACTGCCATTATCTAAAAAGTACTCACCAGCAGCCGTAACAGATGCAACTAATGGCGGTAAGCCATCACTGGCAATAGCTTCAGCGGCACGAGTTTGGGGGAGATCTACCGTCACACTCTGCGTAATCGCAGTGGCTGTTGCCATAAAGATAATCAGCAATACCAGCATAACGTCAATATAAGGCACCACGTTAATTTCAGCGACTTTGCGGCGGCGCTTGCGAGGCATGTATTGCATCAATCACGGCGCTCCATATGCGTGCTATATGCTTGACGATGTAAAATTGCTGAGAACTCATCCATAAAGTTGCTATAGCTGTTTTCCAGTTTTTCAACCTTGGTGCTTAAACGGTTATAAAAAATAACCGCAGGGATCGCAGCAAAAAGCCCCATTGCTGTTGCAATAAGCGCTTCGGCAATACCTGGAGCCACCATGGTTAACGTAGCATTACTTACCGCACCTAAGGCAATAAAGGCATTCATAATTCCCCATACGGTACCAAACAGTCCGATATAAGGGCTGGTTGAACCAATGGTTGCCAACAACGGCAAGTGCGCTTCTAATTTGTCAACTTCGCGGTTTTGGGCAATGCGCATTGCACGATAGGCACCGGTGGTGATCGCTTCTGGATTATTAGCGGTTTTACTTAACCGCATGTATTCCCGAAATCCATTATTGAACATTAAGGCCATGCCAGTATGTTCTTCTTCACTGCTGGCCAACTCTTTATAAAGTTGGCTGAGATCCACGCCAGACCAAAAGCGATCTTCAAAAAATTGAGCATTCGCATACGCTAAATTCAACGCTTGCTGGCGCTGTACAATCACCGCCCATGCAATAACGGAAAGCGCTAATAACAACACCATGACCAGCTTAACCAGTAAACTTGCTTCTAAAAATAAGCCGATAAATGAAATTTCAGCGTGCACCAATTAACTCCTTACGAATGGATTCAGGGATCCGGATTGGGCGTAGATTGTGCCCAGCCACACAGACTAATTGCACCTGTGCGTGACAATAACAGTGATGCTCGTCATCAACTAAACGCTGTTCAAAGGCCATGCTCGCTCGGCCAAGCTCACTCACTCGGCTATGAACATACAATTGTTGATTCAAACGCGCAGGACGAAGATAAGAAATTTGGATCTGCCCCACCACAAACATGTTTGCCGGTGGTTCATCGTGATGCCATTCATGCCCAATCTGACGCATAAACTCTGTCCGAGCCTGGTCAAAAAAGTTCAAATAATTTGCGTGATAGACCACACCACCGGCATCTGTATCGCCGTAATAGACACGGATTGGCCAAATATGCGTTGTATCCCTCAAATTTGCATCGCTCTGAAAAATATAAAGTTGCTGTACTATACCTGAGAGCTAACAACTATAGGTAACGAACTCGTCGCTTACAGAACAGAACGCCTTTTTAAGTGTTCAGATAGCAATCAACTCATGAGTGCATTAACAGCAAACCTCTCATATATGAGGAGTTTTTAATCTGTTGATGAGTTTGCCCTGCCTCTAAACTTGCAATTATAAAATGGTATGATAAATTCAGTTTCCTGTTGAGCATTTAAGTCGTGAAAACGCTGCCTCAACATGATGTTCCCCCTTAGTTCAGTCGGTAGAACGGCGGACTGTTAATCCGTATGTCGCTGGTTCAAGTCCAGCAGGGGGAGCCACTTTCAGTCGCGGGATGGAGCAGCTTGGTAGCTCGTC
>JAWXTX010000104.1:0-9530 GCA_044433165.1 Ferrimonas sp.
CAAGCCAAGCCAAGCGGCCGATTTTGAAGAGAAAAAGTAGCGCTGGTTGCCGCCACTAGAATCATTTTAAGTGTTAGGAACCTCTACATACGGTGTCCAAGGTGCTTCATGTCACTGTATTTGTAGGCCGTAATCGGCTTAAGCGCACTTAAGAGTTGGGGGCTTTTATGTGTCTATGAATTCAGCTTAACAATGGCCAATAAAAAACCACCATACCCAAAGGTTGGTGGTTTTAGGACTGTGCTAACAGGAACGGCGTAGGCGATCAGTTAATTAATGCGTCGGTGGCCGTTTTAGGGATCAACGCCCCTGGGTATTGGATCACGGTAGAGGCGGTGCGGTGACCTAATTGAGCGGCTTCAATGGCACTGGCACCACTAAAACGCGCTGCTAAATAACCGCCATTGAAGCTGTCGCCGGCCGAGGTGGTATCCACAACATTGGTAACAACCATAGCAGGTACAGAGGTTTGTTGGCCTTGCATGGAAACCAAGCAATCTTCCGCGCCACGTTTTAACAGCACTTCAGTCACCCCAAAACCGTGGGTGCGCTGTAGGGTCTGTTGGGCATCGGTGTCGCCGTATAGTAATTCTTCGTCGTCTAAGGTCAGCAGAGCAATGTCGCATTGTTGCATTACTTGGGCGTAACACGCTTTGGTTTCTTCCGGAGAAGACCACAAACGAGGGCGGTAGTTGCTATCAAAAACAACTTTAGCGCCACGAGCGCGTGCGTTGGCCAGCGCACCTAATAGGCGAATGCGGCAGTCTTCGGCCAGAATCGCGAAGCTGATGCCAGAAACATAAATGACATCGAAATCTTCCAGTGCCGCCACCAGTTTATCGCTGCCATCAAAACGCATTAACTCTTTTGCGGCGGCTTCATTACGCCAGTAATAAAAGGTACGTTCACCCGTTTCATCTACCTGAATGCTATACATGCCCGGTAATTTGGCGGGTAAACGAGCCACAAATTCGCAATTAACGCGCTCTTGTTGCCAGCTAGCGACCATTTGATCACTGAAGGTGTCTTCGCCTAATGCGGTAACAAAATAACTTTCAATTTGATGAGGTTGGCTCAAACGCGCCAAATAAACGGCCGTATTGAGCGAGTCGCCACCAAATCCTTGTTGTATTGCCCCATCGGCTCCTTTACGAAGCTCAATCATACACTCGCCAATTAAAGCGATGCGGACGGGGTTTTGGTCATCTTTATATGTTTGCAAAACTCTGTGCCTGTAAATTTGAAACGCAGTTTTATTGTAGTGGCAACTTCGCCAAAGTAAATGCAAGGGTCGGATAATTTGCGGTTATATTGATTCAAAAAAGCGGTTTTGGTCACGCTTCTTCATTGTTGTACGGTAATCAAAGGCGTTGTTATAAACAAATATGGCCGCGATCGCACTTTAGGGTACAAATTGGCACGCAACTTGACGATCGAAGCGTGTTTTTGTAATTTTTAAAACGTAATTTTAATTTATAGGCATGGCACACATGGAAAATTTTTTCTTTAACGACGAGCACCCATTAGAAGATTTAGGTGGCGGTGTTACCCGCAAAATCGTGGCATATACCGACGAACTGATGGTGGTCTACGTGCACTTTGAAAAAGGCGCTATTGGTGCACCGCACGCCCACGATGCTCACGACCAAATTGGCTACTGTCACGCTGGTTCTTTTGAAGTAACACTAGGTGAAGGCGACGAAGCCGTAACCCGCATCATTAAAAAAGGCGATGCTTTCCGTGCGGCCAAAAATATGTATCACGGCGCCGTTGCTCTGGAAGAAGGCAGTGTGCTTATCGATACTTTCTCGCCAATGCGTCGAGACTTCATCGAAGGCTAATCCTTATTGATGCCCCAGCATCAACCGTCATTTACGGATAATAAAACGGCGTACCTTCGGGTACGCCGTTTTTATTTGATGGTGAGCCAAAGCAACAACGGTATTGATCTTGGTTGTTATTACCCACGTTTGTGGCTTCAAGGTTAATTACCGCCAAGCGAATGGCCACAGATCCCGCCTAACTCCTCATCCTCTGCAGTACAAGGTGTTGTTCCGGCACACCCTGAAAGAGCGAAAGTGACTGCTAAAGCACCTAATGCAGTCCGTGCTGAAGCCCACTGCAGCATGGCCAATCGCTTATGGCTTGTCTGTATTATTTTATGCACATCAAACTCCTAAGTAGTTAATTGCATGAACGATTGTTAACCATTCGTTAACTTAATGCAAAGCACAAGGCGACTAATCTTTAAGGGTTAATGGATTGCATTAATGACTATTTTCTATGTGACGGAGATGGTAAGTTTTGTTATGTTTTGATACTCAAAGCTATTTTATTAAAAATAAAACGCCGTTCCTTTGGTTGTGGATGCTGTCGGTGAAAGTAACAACTCACAAAAAGGACAGATCAGCATGAAATTAACATTAACCCCCATCGCCTTAATTCTGAGCGCCCTTTTATTACAAGGGTGCGATCTTGACGGCAGCAGTGACGATTCCATTATTGAAGAGAGTGAAGAGAGCAGCGGTGGTGAGGACAGCGCAGGGGAAGAGGGGGATAACGACGGTAGTGGCGATGACAGTGCAGGGGAGGAAGGTGATAGCGACGGCAGTGGTGAGGACAGCTCCGAAGATGCAGATGACAGCAGCAGTGAGATCCGCAGCGTTAGCGAACTTAATGAAGCGATAACCGCCGCCATGGCGGGAGACACTCTGTATTTGGCCGCCGACGGCGTTTTTGACAGTGGTGCTGTGATGGTCAATAAAGGGGTGATTATTGATGGCCAAGATGCGGCCGAATTTACCGGTAACGCCTGTATTTATATTCAAGCTTATGGAGCAACCATTCAAAACTTAACGCTGAAAATGACCGAGCTAGGTATTGCGTCGGCGGAAGCCGATAACGCCACGTTATTAAATGAGTGCAGTGTCTCCACTTCTGATGGCCAAACCGGTGGGATCACTATTGATTCAATAAACAGCGATGACTTTGATGCCAGTACCGATGCCGTCATATTAGATAACTTGGTGTTTGATGCCAGCAATACCGATGATTTTGGTGCTAAAAAAGCCAGTTGGATCGCCTCATTTGGGTTATTTGAACTCAGAGACAGTGAGTTTATTGGCCTTGAGTCGAATGAACAGAATAATGGGATCTTTGTTAATTGCAGCCGTTCGGATGAATCTCGTGCTGGCTCGGTGATAAGCGATAACCTCTTTACTATCTCAACCGGTGGTAGCAGTGAAACAGCGGCGATTAAGGTGGGCGACTCGTCCGGCTCGGTAATTAAAACGGGCAATAATGAGTCTTGTAATGTAACGATCAGTGGTAACACCTTTAATAATTACAAGGTGCTACAAACCAGTGATCTGTCCTCAGACAGTGTGGATGCCGATAACGATCCTGCTGCCATCTTTGGCCACGCCAGTGCGCTAACCAATTGGGACAGTAACGCCAGTACCAATACATTAAACCAGCCATAACGGTTGTGATGAATGATTAAAGAATATAACGCTGAGCGTATGTGCGCTCGGCGTTTTTTGTTAATGCGTGATAAGTTCGAGTGAATTTCACACATATGTTGCGTGGTGGTTGAAAGCGTTTCCGATTCGCCTCTTTTAAGCGCCTCGTGAGCAAAACGAAAGCTAAATGCGTGATATATCTGTGTTTATAAGAGAAATTCATCAATTCATCAACATAAAAAACACCAGTTAGGCTTAATTTTAAGTTAAATTTATGTGACGCCTGTCGCTGTTATTTGTTGTGAATTGGGTGACATTGATGTGGCACCTTGGCCGCGGCCAGTTTGCTCGGTGCATAATTTAACAACATGATGGAACGATGTGATGAAATTAAAACTGACTCCGATAGCAATTATTTGCTCTGCATTACTGGTTGGTGGCTGCTCATTTGATGGAACAAACGACACAACAGTGGATACCCCTAGTACGTCTGTTCCAGGTACAGATACAGATACAGATACAGATACAGATACAGATGTAACAATTGATGTGGCGAGTTTTACGGCTGATTCAATTGATCCATTTGAGCTATTTTTAATCGATGAACAAAGCTACGTGTTGGATGGAATAGAAGCGTTATACGGTGAAATGACAGAAAATGAAGACGGTACAGTCAAGTATACCGTTTCACAAATGTATCAAGATCAAACCGATATACTGACATTTAGCTTTATTTCAGCTGCCTCAGTTCAAACCGTATTGACGATATCGGAAGAAAATACATACACAGCTGAATTATCATTGTCAGAGTACTTTAAAGCAAACCCTGTGGATTATAATGCCACTACTATTGCTGAATTGATCTCACGGATTGAAGCTAATGAAGATGTATCGCTCGATCCAAGCGGTGACTATAGCACTGGTGTGGTTACTTTAAGTGCCCCTATTGCTATCGATGGGAATGGTGCAGTATTTTCTGGCGATGCTTGTATTTTGGTTACTGCTTCTGGTGCGACAATTCAATATCTTAAGTTTGAAAATGAAACACTTGGCATGTGTAGTAACGATGGAGCATTAGGTAGTGATGGTTACGTTGGTGCCGTAACGATTAATGCTGATTCGGAAGCGGTAAATTTAAAAGGGTTGGTTTTTGATGCTCAAAACTTAACCACAACAGTTAAGAATGACAGCTGGTTGGCTGCACACAGTAAATTTACGTTGTCAAATAGTGAATTCATTAATATGATTGACAATAAAACAAATTCGCAAACTGAAAAGAATAATGCGATTTTTGTTCGTTGTGCGACTTCCAGTGTTAATTATTCTGAAATTACTAATAATGTTTTTACTATTAACGATGTGAGTAGTTCCAACTTAGCACAGCTGGCTGCTATTAAATTAGGAAATTCATCAGGTTCAGATATTTCCTCTAGCAGCGCTGGAAACTTAGATTGTAAAGTGGAAATTGAAAATAACACATTCAATCAGTATGGCTCGGATGTGGTTGGCAATATTGATAATAGTTCTGATCGACCAGCATCAATTTGGACGATTGATTCAAATATGTCTGCCTCTTATTTAGAAAATAATACATTTAATTTACGATAAAAATGCTTTAGGAAAAGCGCAGCCAATATGGCTGCGCTTTTTATTTAAATGAATTATGGTTCTTACTTTCACGAGTCATATATAAAGGTGTTTTAGGAGGAAAGTTCGATTAGTTAGGCCAAAAAATAAGTCTGTTAAAATCTGTGAACTAACTCGCGGTTCAGGGTGGCGATTAATCGGTATGATAGCCCAACAAAAACAAAACGCCGTTCCTTTTTTGTTGGTGCGGCGACAAAAACGTTAGGCCAACCCAAAGGACCGCGACCATGAAATTGAAGTTAACCCCCTTAGCCGTGCTTTGCGCCAGTTTGTTACTTACTGGCTGTTCGTTTGGCAACGGCAGCAGTAGCGATTGCCCTGAGTGCCCATCATGTGAAGGCACCGGTGGTGATACCGGTAGTGGTGGTGATACCGGTGGCAATGATGATACTGAGACTGATGACAATAACATCATTCCAACAGACATGGATCCAACAGACATCGACCTTTATGCGCTATTTGATTTAACTGAAAGCGACTGGCCTGAGGTTGAAGCGACTTCAAAATTTGGCACTTTAACATTAATCGACGGTAATCGTTTCTCATATTTTGTGTCTGAAATGCATAAGGACAAGACGGATACTTGGACAGTGACTTTCCAAGCATCAACACGTTCTAGTGATGAACTTGTAAAAACAGCTACATTAAAGCTTGCTGACTATTTTACTAACAACCCTGTCAGCTATGACGCCAATAATTTCGATGAATTAGTTAGCGCAATTAGTGAAGCTGCTACCGGTGATGTTATTTTATTAAACCCAGCTGGCGATTATAACAAAGGTGAAATTGTTCTTGATAAAGCCATAACTATTGAAGGTAATGGTGCATCTTTTACTGAAGATGCTTGCTTCTATGTTACCGAAAAAGGGGCAGCCATCCACCACATTAACTTTAACAACAGTAAACTGGGTACCTGTAGCGGAACCTATAATAGTGAGGGTTACGCGGGTGCAATTACTATTGATACAAACTCAAATAATGCTCCTGTTAAACTTTACGGCTTGAATTTTGATGCATCAAAATTGATTGAGGTTGTTAAAGCCGATAGTTGGGTTGCGGCACATAGCAATTTTTCTATAGAAAATAGTAGCTTTGTTAACATGCTTGACTCTAAGAAAACCACTGGTGATTCTGTAGTGGAAAAAAACAATGCGATATTTGTACGTTGTGGATCAACCAATGCTCGAGGATCTGTAATTAAAGATAATGTCTTTTCCATTGGCGAAATCAGCACTAGTAGTTTACAACAGGTCGGAGCTATTAAATTAGGTAACTCTAGTTCTGGTAATATTGTAAGCTCGGACAACAGTGATTGTCAGGCAGATATATCTGGTAACGAATTTAATGATTACAAAACAATGGTTACCGCTGAGCTGTCTGAGACATCTAATCGTCCAGCAGCAATATGGACAAATGACGAATCTAAAACTGACGATTATCTAAATTATAATATTTTCAATTCAAGATCGTAATCGTAAAAGAAGGCGCTGCCTATATGGCAGCGTTTTTTTCATAATCCTAAATTTAGGAATACAAATTATGACGTTAAAATTAACTCAAGTGGCGTTATTGTGTTCGGCGGCATTAATGCTGGGTGGTTGCTCTTTTGGTAAAAGTGACAACGAATGTGAAGTGTGTACTCCTTGCCCTGAGTGCGAAGAGGACGATTCAGGTTCACAAACACCGCCATTAACAGAACCAGAAATATCAACCGAAAAGACGTTTAATGAAACCTTAGTGCTGGCCGATGCGTCGGAGGCAACGGTAACCGTTACTACGGTGGCAGCATTCATTGAGGCAATAAAAGATGCCAAACCCGGTGATGTGATTGCGCTGGCCGATGGCGACTATGAACTGGGTGAACTCAGTATTTCTGCTTCGGTAATCGGTACCGCTGCGCAGCCGATTACCCTTCGTGCTGAAAACGAAGGGCAGGTTGTTTTTACCAGCAGTGTTGATACCCCAACTATGTTAACCATTAATGGCGATTACGTGCATGTGCGTGGTTTTGTGTGGCAAGACCCAACGCCAAGCACAAGCAGCAGCGATGGTGCGGTGATATTAAAAGGCAACCATAACCATTTTATTAATAACACCATGGTGGGTAGTGGCTACGGTTACGATGAAAATTGCGACCCGCAAGACATTAAGTGGGTTACGTTAGATGGCCAAGATCATGTCGTAAGCCATAATCGCTTTGAGGGCAAATGCGGAAAAGGGGTGTTACTTACCGTAAAACGCACGATTGAGCGTGAAGATCGCCATCACATTCATCACAACATTTTTAAAGATTATGTGCCGAATTGGGATGATGACAACGGTTTTGAAACCTTGCGTATTGGCACCAGTAAGGATTCCCAGTATGACTCCTCTTCGGTTGTTGAATACAATTTGTTTGAGCGCACCAATGGCGAAATTGAGGTGATCTCCAATAAATCCGGCAACAACACCTACCGGTATAACACGCTGCGCAACAGCGATGGCCTCTTGACCATCCGCCATGGGAAAAACGCCACCATTGAATATAACGTGTTTTTGCAAAGCGGTTCTAATGCCGGTGGCGGGATTCGTATGTTTGATAGTAGCCATACGGTACGCCACAACTACATTGAAGGGGTTGATACTAGTTCCAATTCGCGTGGGGGGATTGTGATCCACGCGGGGATCAACGCACAGGGCAGCGGCGATCCTGAAGGGGATGCGTTATTAAATAAACAGTGGACCGCCAATACCCTAACGATTGAAAACAATACCATTTACGAGAGTCGCCAAGGCATTTTCCATAATGCTTATATGGGGAGTTCAAATTGTAATGGTGAGTCAGGCTCGGTCGATTGCCAGTCGGCGTGGGGCGTGTCTTTTAACAATAACGTCGTGCATGCTGAAGGCACCAGCGAAGGGGTGGCAGTCACCTTAGGTGCTGGCACTCTAGTGGCTGATGGCCGTTACCAAAACGAATATTATTATGGCCGTCAAGGCACGGGTTTTGAGGGCAGCGATTTCGATTCGGACTCGAACATTATCACGGCCAAGCAAACCTTCCCCCAAAGCACGAATGCTAATACCAAGGGCTTATGGCAGCCATCAACCACAGCGGCGGGGGCGGGGGCGGATTTTAATCAGTTATTGGTCTTAGAAGAGGACGATGCCTTTTTAGGGCCAAACTATCGTTACCTGCCTAGCAGTAACTAACGGCTCTGATCCTCAGCGGCCACTTTGGCGCCAACCCATGGCGTAATATTGGCAAAGCCAGCCACAATAACTTGGCGCCTTTTGTTGGTTCAAAAGGCGCTTTTTTTACAGCACTTACGCCTAAATGGGTGAGGGTAGATTAAATCGCTGTTGGCGGTATCGCGGCAAAATGGGCCATTCCACGCTTCGAACACCTACTTCCATCTCGTTGATATTCCTCGTTCACGTTCCTGTTTCCGTTCGTCATTTCGTTAAATAATCGAATCTTTATCAAAAACTGGAAACGCTGTTTTGTTTTTTTTAATCTGGTCGTGACTTGAATCACTGTCATTCTTGGAACGGCGTTTCATAATTGCTAAGAATCACAGTTTACGAAGGATTGACTATGTCTATCGACTTGATTGTTTTGGTGGCCTATTTTGCGTTTTTGATCGCAATCGGCTGGATGTTCCGCAATATGACAAACTCCACCTCAGACTACTTCCGCGGCGGCGGTAAGATGCTTTGGTGGATGGTGGGCGCCACCGCGTTCATGACTCAATTCTCTGCTTGGACCTTTACCGGTGCATCAGGGAAAGCTTACACCGATGGCTTTCAGGTTGTATTTATCTTCCTTGCCAACGCCTTCGGTTATTTAATGAATTACCTGTACTTCGCACCTAAGTTCCGTCAGCTGCGAGTGACCACCGTAATTCAAGCCATTCGTCAGCGTTTTGGTAATACCAACGAACAAGTATTTACTTGGGCATCGATGCCAAATTCGGTGGTTAACGCCGGTATCTGGTTGAATGGTTTGGCTATTATTGCCTCTACCATGTTCGGCTTCGACATGACTGCGACCATTATTATTACGGGTCTGGTGGTGTTGTTTATGTCGGTAACCGGTGGTGCTTGGGCGGTTATCGCCTCTGACTTTATGCAGATGCTGGTAATTATGGCCGTAACCGTAACCGTAGCGGTTGTGGCACTGATCCATGGCGGTGGCCCCGTTAACATCATTGAACAGTTCCCACGGGACTTCGTGATGGGCCAAGACATGAACTACATCAGTTTGTTTGCGTTATGGGGCTTCTTCATCTTTATGAAGCAGTTTGCCATTACCAACAACATGTTGAATTCTTACCGTTACCTCTCCGCTAAAGATTCTGAAAACGCGAAAAAAGCGGCGCTGCTGGCGTGTATCTTAATGGTGATTGGCCCACTGATTTGGTTCTTCCCAAGCTGGTTTAT
>JAWXTX010000105.1:0-9483 GCA_044433165.1 Ferrimonas sp.
GTCAAGCGTTATTTTCAAAGGCTTTTTGGAACTTGTCGTTGGTGAGGCTTAATCGCTTTTGGCGAGCCGTTGTCCCGTCGACAGGGGCGCATTATAGGCACCCGTTTAAAACGCGCAAGGGTTTATTTCAAAAAAAACAATCGAGTGAGTGGTTTTTAATCAAGTGGTAGATTTGCAACCAAAAAGCGATTACTGCGCAGACAAACAGCAACGTTCACACTTTAGTAGCACCCAATAAATTCAGATTTTCACTAGGGTTATTGGATAACGAAAGCTACTGGTAATGGATCTGCAAAACACCATCTAATAGTTACTGTCTATTATGAATGCCAAGACAATATAGTTAACGAACTAATAAGTAGACTGTTTTACGACTGCAGGCATTCGCTTGCCAACTGCTATAACATTTATCCGCCACCTGCTTTTGGATCACTTTACGAGCAGCTTGCCCTGCGGCCGTAGGAGCACTCTGCAATAATTGATTCAATTCAAGTGGATCACCATTCGCTTCTACTTGAGTAGCACTCAGTTGTTGGCGCAACTCCGCCAATGAATCTGCACGTGCTAAAATTTGCTGACGTGGTTTGGCTCGCTGAGCCTGCTCTACTAATTGATAATAAGGTGTACCGCCATATTCCGTTGCTGCACTCTCGAGAATCCCCCCACTTCCTAACGCGGCAATCAAACTAAGCCATACCTTAGTATTTCTCTTTTTCATGCTGCCCTACTTAACTGTTTTCAACCTTTACTCGAATAACGTTTAGCAGTTGCTATTGGATTTTGCCACTTGAACCGCCCCCAGAACATACGGAAAAAGAAAAGGCCTGAGGTGAATGTCAGGCCTTTTTATTAACGTAATGAACGCTATTTTATTGCTGAACGATAGCCATGGCTTCTTTTACTGCATTAATGGCCGTTCGAATCCCTTTGCCATAGGCCGGATCACATTGCTCAAAGTGCGCGAGCATACGCTGCTGCACGGCGTCTGTAGTCTGACTTAATGTACCTGCAATGGTTTCGAAGAGCGCTTGTTGTTGCTCGGCGCTCATCATCCGGAATAGATCACCGGCTTGAGCGTAATCTTCTTCTTGAGTTTTATCGTAGCGTCCCATGAAGCCTTCGATATCCATTGGTGGTTCAATAAATTGATGCTGTTGTACTGGGCCTTGCTCCGTATTCGGACCGTAGTTTACACCGCCGCGATTATCTGGTGTGGTACCATGGAATACGCATCCGGTACCCGCCATACTCCCACCACGTTGATAGTGGTTAGCCTCTGTAGCATGAGGGCAATTGACGGGCAGTTGATTGTAATTGGTCCCCACGCGGTAACGATGAGCATCTGCGTATGAGAACAGTCGCGCTTGCAACATTTTACAAGGTGAGGCACCAACACCAGGCACAAGATTGGCTGGCGATAAGGCAGCTTGTTCAACCTCATTAAAATAGTTTTCTGGGATCCGATTTAATTCAAACTCACCAATTTCAATCAGTGGGTAATCTTTATGTGGCCACACTTTAGTTAGATCGAATGGGTTAATCCGATAGGTTTTGGCGTCGGCTTCCGGCATGATTTGAAGTTTCACTGCCCATTTGGGGAATTGCCCATCACTGATTGCGGCCATCAAATCTCGCTGAGCGTGATCGGGATCGATGCCTTTAATCGTTTCCGCCTGAGCATTGGAGAGATTTTTAATCCCTTGTTTGGTTTTAAAATGGTATTTGATCCAAAAACGCTCCCCTTTAGCATTCCACAAAGAGAAAGTATGGCTGCCGTAACCATTCATGTGGCGATAAGTAGCGGGGATCCCTCGTTCGGACATTAACACCGTGACTTGATGCATCGCTTCTGGGTTTAATGACCAAAAATCCCACATTGCTTGTGGATCTTTTAAATTGGTTTTCGGGTTGCGTTTTTGGGTATGGATAAAGTCTGGGAATTTGATCCCATCTCGTAAAAAGAATACGGGCGTATTATTACCCACCACATCGTGGTTCCCATTTTTAGTATAGAAGCGCAGCCCAAAACCACGAGGATCTCGCTCTGCATCGGCAGAGCCCATCTCTCCGCCCACGGTTGAGAATCGAACAAAGATCTCTGTTTGTTTGCCTACGCCACAAAAATGATCCGCAAGCGTAAATTCCGACAGATCCTTGGTTAGGGTAAAAATGCCATAAGCACCGGTACCTTTAGCATGTACAACCCGCTCAGGGATCCGTTCACGGTTAAAATGCGCTAATTTTTCAATTAAGTGCCAGTCTTGCAGCATGACACCGCCACGAGCACCTGCTGTTAAACTATTCTGATCATCGGCGATTGGGGCGCCGTTTTGTGATGTTAATGATTTGGCCATAACACTATCCTTGTTATCCGTCACTGAATCCGAACTTGCACTTTTTCTTGCATGATGCGTCTTCGGCTCACACTGCTTGAAGATCGGCAATTGCAATACCAAAATCCTAGATGATGACCGACAGGAAGTTATTGACTTCAAACAAGTTTAAGCTGGTAAACGTGATGCTCGTCAGCTTTTTTGAGCATAAAAAAACCACCTTAGAGCTCGGTGGTTTTATAAAATAGTGTGAATGGTAATTACTCTGCGTAACTGGAGTTCCAGTCGCCGTAATTGGCATCGCCCGCCAAGATAGTGGCGTCAATATTACCCAGCTGGCTATTCACAGCGCCCAATACCTTGCCAATAACCTCATCTTGAGATTCTTGCGATGTAAAGAAGCTAACAGCAACATGATATTGCTCGTTAAAATACGCAATAAACAGATCCCAGCCTTCCGTACCTTGCAGATCCGTTAACGCATCATCAACTGCATCAAACTTATCAATGTCACCAGCAAAACGAAACTCGACGCACGTTTCAGCATAGGCACCAATGCCCAATTTTTTTTGATGACGGGCTTTGTGATGTGGCTTTAATTCAGGTTGAACCACAAATGGCACTGTAATAACAGCCATAATAACCTCTTTTATATAGGTAAAGTTTGCTTATGCGAACCATGAGCGAGCAGGGTAAGGCAGCCAATAACACAGTGCAAGCATTCTGATTGCGTTACAGCCGCAGCTCATACTTTGGTTCACGGCAACAAGGCTATTGGTATTGCAGGGGAGAATAAAGGCCATGCCAAGTGCCTCGAATAGGGTAATGGTTATCCGGTTGACGTATCCAAGTTAGCCCATCGGTTAAGACCGACAAATCCGGGCGAACGAATGGGTTATTAGCAATATCAATAACTTGGATGTTTCCTTGTTCATTGATCACAAACAACGCTGGCTCAGAAAAAGGATGGTCAGTTTCAGCGTCATTGCGAGGTACCGAGATGTACAATCCTAGCGTTTGCATTTGCTCTAACGACAAACCATACGCTAATGGAAAATTCAGAGAAAGGCGACTGGCATGCTCTGTGGCTTGTGGCAACGTATCACTGGAAACAGCAATGATACTGATGCCAATTTGCTGTAGTGGAGTAACAAATTCGGTTAATTGGGTGAGAAACTTGGTGCAAATCGGGCAATGACGCCCACGGTAGATCACCACCATCTGCCAATTGGCTTTGCCAAGGGGGTGAGCTAGTGTGCAAGGTTGGCCATCCAAATATTGCACATCGATGGTGGGGAAATGACTACCGGCGGCTAATTTTTCATGTCGACTCATGCAATCTCCAACGCGTTCAGGCTTCACTCTTACAGCTTAGATGCTTCCGCACGCAGCGAAGTACTTTTCCCCTAGGCATCCTCAAGCGCCGTACACTTAACTCTAAACGATCATCAATTTAGTGATGTGAGACATGATTTGAATAAATAGTTCGAGATTAAGTTGCTTTCATCGATGGTATCCGTAGACTGCGCGCCAACAATTTCAGCGGCGCTGTATAATTCTGATAATTTGGTTCAGATGTCTCTACGGTAAGACCCAATCTTACAACTACAGCCCCTATTGCACCGCTAATGGGTTCCATTCAGCGGTGTTAGGTTATACCCGCCCTCAAATTGCCTTGAAAACCGTTAACCGACAGGCATCCATGTGACTACCTCTGCAACTTTAAATCGTCTTGGCGAGCGTTCCTTATTGAACCGCCACTTTAAACTGACTGAACGCAATACCACTGTAACCACCGAGCTATACGCAGGCTTCGTAACATTTCTAGCGATGTGCTACATCCTTGCCGTGAATCCCGCCGTACTGGGTGGCATTGACGGTATGGACAAAGGTGCCGTTTTTACTGCAACGGCACTGGCCGCGGCATTTGCGACATTCATCATGGGAGTTTTTGGTAACTACCCTGTAATGCTTGCCCCTGGCATGAGCATGAATGGCTTTTTTAAGGGGCTGTTGCTCTCAGGCTCCGTAGCTTTACTGTGGCATGAGGCGTTATTTGGGATCTTCTTATCCGGTTTGATTTACCTACTGGTTTCTTTAAGCTCGTTACGCAAATCAATGATTGAAGCGATCCCTGAAGATTTAAAACTTGCGATCACCGTTTCTTTAGGCTTATTCATCTCATTTTTAGGCTTAAAAAATGCAGGTATCGTAGTTGCGAACCCCTTTGTATTAGTCGGCCTTGGTGACATCACCCAAGCGCATGTGGCCATTGCCTGTATCAGCTTGTTTGTGGCTTTAGGGTGTATGATTCGCAGCATTAAACTGGCCACGTTTATCGCTTTTATGGCTTCGATGGTTCTGAGTCTCACCTCTGACATGTTGTTTGACACACAACTGGTGACCTTACCAGAACAATGGTGGTCGCTGCCGCCAAGCATTGCCCCTACCGCAGGTCAAATTTTTAACTTTGACTTTTTTACGGTTGAGAAATTATTTGATCTCCTATTTGTTATCTTAATTTTCTTCATTATTGATTTCTTTGACGGTATGTCGACCATTGTTGGGGTAGGCCGTGCCGCAGGGATCATAACTGAAGACGGTAAAGTGCCAAACGCACGCTCAGCATTAATTGCAGACGCAAGCGGCACCATGGTTGGCTCGGCGTTAGGCACAACCTCAATTACCAGTTTTTCAGAGTCAGGCATTGCTTCTGCTCAAGGTGCAAAGACAGGACTCGCGGCAGTCACTGTTGCGGTATTGTTCTTATTGTCGCTCTTTGTGTACCCATTATTTTCCATGTTCTCTGTCTCTATTGTGGCGCCGGCCATGATTGTAGTTGGGATCTACATGGTAGGACGCTTAGGACAAATCAACTGGGATGACATCTGCAGTCGCATCGCCGCGTTTTTCACCATCATGTTTACCGTACTGAGCTTTTCTCCTGCTAATGGCATGGCGTTAGGCTTTATTACGTACACTTTCAGTATGGTTGTCGCGGGTCGTGGCCGTGAGGTGCACCCGCTTATTTATGGCTTAGCTCTCGTATTTATTACCTTCTTGGTAATGATGTAAGGAAACGGCATGAACCCATTGCAACAACGGATCCTCGATGAGGGGATCATCTTGAATCCACACGCTTTAGACGCAAGCCGATTTCTCACTAAACACGTTGATGTGGCATTGCTAAATTGGTGTGGCCAAGCGATTGCTGAGCATTATCAGCATGCCAACATCGATAAGATCATCACCATTGAATCCGGTGGCATTGCCATTGGCATCCTAACCGCATTAGCGCTAGGCAAGCCCTTGGTTATTTGTAAAAAAGCCAGCAGCATCTTAGACAGCAGTGAGCTTTACACTGCGCAAGTAAAGAGCTTTACCAAAAATACCGAATACACACTAAGCTGTGAAAAAGCACATTTGCATGCTGGTGATCGCTTGCTATTTGTGGATGATTTCTTAGCTCATGGCCAAGCACTTTTAGGCATTCAAGAAGTGATGAAGCAGTCTCAAACCGAATTGGTAGGGCTTGGTATTGTGATTGAAAAATCTTTCCAGCAAGGGCAGCAAATAGCCGTTCAAATGGGTGTACCTTTACTGTCCTTAGCGCGTCTCAAGTCATTAGATAATGGCATTGAATTTCACTAAAAATGATCTCCCGATGTTTATCCCTATATATCTGAGATAAAGGGATAAACATCTTATTTTACCCTGTAAGCAGCGTCCCTAATAAGGCCATTACTCGGCTCAATACCCTGCTCTCTTAGGTGTCGGCCTCAGGCAACCGCAAACAGATCTCACCCACTGAGCAAAATACCTTAGGCCTGTTAACGTAAGTTACTGCGCTCAAGTAATTGCTGATTTTGCTCGGCGGTTAAAAGCACCACCTCAGAGTGTGATAGCCGATCATGCAATGCCACGCCATTACGATCCCACAGCAGTGAAATGTTTGCCAAACCAGCAAAGGCATACAGTACTCTGCGCCAACCTTGTGCATAAGAAATTAAGCTGCCATCAGTATTTTGCACCCGTAAGCGCCAAGCTCGCATGCCTAACGTTTGGCCACTGCGCGACCAACTCCAAACAAAAAAGTAAGCCAGCGCAAACAACTTACCTAGCTCATTCGTCAGTTGCAGCCAAGGCGTAGTACGTAATACGTCAATGACGTGTTCATGCCCGTTCATGGGGATCAATCCAGCTTGAACCGCAAGCGAAATCCCGCCAAATAAAAGAGAACCAACCATCATATATAAGGCTAATCCAACTAACAGGTCGTACATCAACGCGGCCAAACGACGTAATAAACCGGCTCGGGGGGCATTGGCTAGAGACATGCTTACCTTTAGATACAAATACACTGCAAGAAAGCTTGCAGTGTATCAGTTGAAATGAGGGACCCCAAAGGGTTAACTTTTGGCTTGTAAATAAGCCTTTAAAGCAGAAATGTCAGCGTTGATGTGTTGTTGTAGCAGAGCCAGCCATTGGGGGTGATCTGTGTGCCATTGGGGCGCTTCATCATGCTGCAACAACTGAGCGAGCTCCTGAACTCGCTTTAAGCCCACGGCTCCCGCTGCCCCTTTAAGCTTATGTGCTTCAGCTGTAATTTGGCTGCGATCTTGATTTGTGACACCCGTGGCAACGGCTTGCACATAATCTGGCGCCATTTGCTCAAATAAATTAACAGACTTCATAAATACTGCTGCGCCAATCAGAGCACAGTATTGATCAAGCGTGTGAGTATCGAGTTGCTCAAAGTTCGGAGTCACCGAATATTCTCCTAAATAGTCATACACCAATTCACCTCCATTAAGGATGCGACATTTGGCGGCGTTAAAAGCGTGCGCGGCTCACGGTTTGTCGATTTAATCGCTGGTAAGCTCACGCAAACTTTTTATAATTTACCTATTAGGATGTCATAAGTCCTTCATGCGCACTTCCACTCTAGCGTTTTTTGGGACATTCATCTGCTGCGCTTCCAGCTTTGCAGGCGAAGTCACACTTCAAACCAGTTCGTCCCAAACCATCACTCTTGTTAGCCAAGAACAAGAACTTCCACAACCGATTGTGATCTATAAGCACAACAATCGGGAACTTGTCCCCTTGCAAGCGTTCAGCGCTGCGCTCGGTTTAGACATCCGAGTGGAGGCCGCGCAGGCCACAGCCAATGGCTGGGTTGGTGGTGAAAATAGCCATTTTACCTTGAACCTTCAAACTGCCGAAGCGCGTCGCGGTTTTCAGCAATATGAGATAGATAATAGCCGTTTTTGGGGAAGAGACAGCGCCGATCTATATGTGGAGGCCAGCATTATTGAGCAGGTATTACCGCTTAAGCTGAATTTCAACCCACAGGCAAAACGGTTGTTGATCCACAGTGCAAACCCGCTACCAGTAGTTGAAGAGTTACTGGCACTCAAAACCGCAAACACTCGATTGGGATCACAACAAAACTTCCACAGTGGCGGGTTTGACCCAATTCATCCACACAATTATCAAGAATTCAGCAAACCCACCATTTTAGGTTTCGGCAAAGCCGTTGTGCTTGGTGATGATTTGTTTGGCAATGAATTTTTAACTCAAGACTATAACTTTGGTTTTATCGCCAGCGGTGATTTGGCGAATCAAAGTTATGAGATCAACTACAACAAATTACGCAATGAGCGCAGTGAATATCGGCTGCGTTTTAGCCGTGATTTGAGCGATTATGGCCGCGATTTAGGCATTGAATTGGGTCAATATCAGTTAGGTGATATTAGCTATCATGGCGACAATCTATTAGCCGGCGCTAATGAAGGCTTGGGGATCCAAATTGGCAATGGTCGCCAACATCAATTCGGAATGACCTCAATTGAAGGCAATGCTCCGCCAGGATGGCAGATTGTGCTGTACCGTAACGGCGTACTGTTAGACATTGCTTATGCCCAAAACTCAGGCCGCTACTTCTTTAATAACCAGCCCCTGACCGCTGGTGTGAACGTATTTGAAATGCACTTGTATGGCCCGAATGGGGAACACCAACTGCGCCGTAAAACCGTTACTAATGATCCGATCGTCACCGCCGGAAAATTCAGCTACAACTTAATGTATTTAGACAATGAACGTTTCTTATTGCGCAGCCGAGAGCGGGAAGAATTAAATAAATTAAGCTCACTCTCACAAGCTGGGCTGCGTTTAAGTTATGGCCTAACTAACAATTGGGATATGGGCATCATTGTCCAGAACCAATCACTGGGATTACGCAGCTATCAAGAAGAAATTGCAGATCCGGATCCACGTATCGTCACCCGTTACCCTTCTGAGTCTGTTTGGTATTACGGTATTAACAGCAGTGTCAAACTATGGGAAACCGACTTAGAGCTGGAGCTCGTGCACGGCGATGACAGCATGAGCTATTTCATTGGTGCCAGCCGCATGTTGTGGGATCAATGGTTTGTTCGTGCCACACACCGCCACTACGGCGATATGCGTGCCGATTTACATCGTTCTGACCATCGCTACAGTGACATAACCGAGGGCTGGCTTGAAGGATCTACTCACCGTTTAGGCGGTTGGCAATACGCCTTTGGGGGCGAAATTCGCTTGGGTGGTGATGGGCACAATCCTCGTGATGGCATTATTTCAAACCGCCTCTCTACCCAAATTGGTCCGGTCAGTCTGTCGCATACCTATCGCTATCATAACGACGCCATCGGCGGTGGCATTGGCCGCAATCAAGGTCACTTATTGATGTCGCTAAATGGCTACGACTGGGGCGTCACCAGTGACATCGATTACCAATGGGGCGAAGGTTTACGCGCGATGGAAACACGCTTACGCTGGAAAACCTTTGGTGGTCTGAGCAATCATTCACGCCTGTTTTACGACAAGCCCCATGAAAATAATAAAACCACGTTTGGGATCGGCCACGAAATTGCTTATCGCTTTAATTGGCTCAGCCTTGGCCTTGAAGGGGTAATGGACAATCACCGCGACTGGCAAATTAACGCCACCACGACCATGCATTACAACTATCGCGATAATCGTGACCGTGACTATGCATCAATGGTGCGTCCACAAGTTGCCGACATTGCAGTACGCATCTACCACGATGTCAATAACAATGGCCGCTTTGACCGAACGGATCGGCCGTTTAAAATGGTTCGATGCTGAA
>JAWXTX010000106.1:0-9437 GCA_044433165.1 Ferrimonas sp.
GAAGGAGAAGGAGAAGGAGAAGGAGAAGGAGAAGGAGAAGGCGATGAGAAGTGCACAGAGAAAGAGAAAGAAGAGGCGAGCGAGGCAAAACAACAACAAGAAACGACACCGATGCTAGCGCTTTGAGTAGCTAACAACAACCCGAAAGCGGCCATGCCCTCTTCATCGCAACTGTTTGGTTTCAAGAACCACGCGGAACACCCAGAACAACACTGGCAGCGCCGTTAAACGCCGCTGCCAGTAGGCTCAAGCTACATCGCTTTGCTCATCGATTGAAACTTCGCTTGATCCACCTCATGAATGGATGTGCCACCGGCCAATACTTCCGGAATTACCTGCAACAACGTTTTGGCAATAAGCGCACGGCATTCATTGGTTGGCCCAGCCATGTGCGGCATTAAAAACACGTTGGGCAAGGCCGCGTATGGGTTATCTCGCGGTAACGGCTCTTGGTAGTGCACATCCAAAATGGCCGCAAAGCGCTGCTGGGTTAATCCTTCGAGTAGATCCGCCTCATTCACCACTTTGGCTCGCGCCGTATTAATGAAAACCGCATTGGCTTTTATCCGGCGCAAATAACGCGCGTCGATCATCCCCATGGTGTGCTCATTCAACGCCGTTTGCAGCGAGATATAATCGCTTTGTTCAAACAAGGTTTCTAAGGGCACCAAGCGGACATTATCAAACGGCAACGGCGTTTTTAAACTGCGGGTATAAAGTAAAATAGTGACATTAAAGCCTTGCAGCATCGCCATTAAATAGCGCGAAATGGCGCCATCACTCACAATACCAACGGTTTTCCCCACTAATGAAAGGGTGCCAAACGTCTGCGGTTTCCATTGGCCTTCTCGCGTTAACCCTTGCTGAAAGCGCGGGATCTCCCGATTAAACGCCAAAATATACGCAATAATGCCCTCTGCAACGCTTTGGGCCATCAGCTCGTTACCGCCAATGACCTTGATCTGGCGCTGATAGACCGCATCACACAAAAAAGGCTCGACGCTGCCCGCCGTATGCACCACCAGTTTTAATCGGTTGGCGCACTGCAACACCGCTTCATCCAAACGCGGCGAATGCCAACCAATGATCACCACATCTTGATCTTTAATGGCCTCAGCATATTGTGCTTGAGTAAAATTTTGCGTGCTTTGGTTTAGGGTTACCTGCCCTAATTGCTGCAGTAACGCCATGTTTTCCTTGGTAAAAAAAGTATCCCTTACCTGCCCTTGGGGCATACACAATAGAATATTCACCGCCATCCCTACCCTGCTTCTGAACCAAGCTAACCCATAAGAAAAAGAGGTAAATTATTGATGAGAAAACACAATAAAGCGCCAATGAGAGAGAATAACCTTGAGCCAACACAGAGATTTTTACAGGCTTTGAGCTGCGCCACACCGCATTAAGAAGCGCCCATTCTTATCTCGTGCTTAAGCCATAAACAGGGTAAATGTTATGGCTTTTTAGGCGTGTTCGAGCTGGGTTGCGCGCGCTTTAAATCGGTTGCCGGTGGTTGTGGGTAATCCACTTCGCCAAGCCTATCTTCCCTGCGCATCTGTTTTGCTTGTTGATGATAACGATCCAGACGCGCCCACCATTGCACCCAGCGTTTATAGAGTTTTTTTATCATAAGGGCCCTATAAAATGAGGGGCGTTAGGCAGAAAGGCTCTGTTGCTGCGCAATCTCAGGGGAAACCGTGCGCTGATGTTGGTTCCAAAGCAGATCGGCAATGTCATCATGGGGGGTAAAGGCCGCAGGGGCATTCATCAGCAAGCTGCGCAACGCATTTTGGTCGTCTTGTTTGCAAATGTTTTGCAGCTCAATCAACAACTGTGCCACCGCATCCCACGCCATCGACACTTCCGTTGCTGTCATAATGCGGGGGTGCGACGTACCCTCAACATTGTTATCGCCAATTAAGAGCTCCTCATAGAGCTTTTCTCCTGGGCGCAAACCGGTAATTTGAATTTCAATGTCACCGCTTGGGTTTTGTGAGTCGCGCAATTCCAGCCCTGAGAGCGCGATCATCCGCGTGGCCAAATCGTAGATCCGCACCGGCTCGCCCATATCCAGCACAAACACATCGCCGCCCTTACCCATCGCCCCCGCTTGGATCACCAACTGCGACGCTTCAGGTATGGTCATAAAGTAACGGGTAATGGCTTGGTGGGTTAACGTAATAGGCCCACCTAAGCGGATCTGCTCTCGAAACAGCGGCACCACCGAGCCCGAAGATCCCAACACATTGCCAAAACGCACCATACAAAAACGGGTGTCTTGTTGGCGCTTAGCCAACCCCTGCAGCACCAATTCAGCAAGGCGTTTACTGGTGCCCATCACATTAGTTGGCCGTACCGCTTTATCGGTTGAGATCAGCACAAAGGTCTCAACCTTCGCTTCAATGGCGGCTTCAGCCGTATGCCAAGTACCTAAAATGTTGTTGGTAACCCCTTCGGTCACGTTATATTCCACCAATGGCACATGCTTATAAGCAGCCGCATGGTAGATGGTGTTCACCGCAAAGGTGGTCATCACTGACACCAAGCGCGCCCGTGATTGTACGTTGCCCAATAAGGGGATAATTTCAATCTCTAGCCCCAACTCCAAACGCCGCTGCTCTAACTCGCGATGAATGGCATAAAGCGCCACTTCGGATAATTCAAACAAAATTAATTGGCGCGCATTTAAGAGCAGCACTTGGCGACACATCTCTGAGCCAATCGAGCCCCCCGCCCCAGTAACCATCACGACCTTATTTTGAATGTTGGCTGCCATCAGCTGCGGCTGAGGCGCTACCGCATCGCGGCCGAGCAGATCTTCAATCGACACTTCGTGCAATTGGTCGATTTTATGGGTACCAGAGATGAGATCAGCCGAGCCGGGAATGGTTAATACCTCAACCGACAAGCCCGAAAGCCGTTCAATCACACGCCGCCGCTCTGAACGACTGCTTGATGGCATGGCCAAGAGCAGTTTTTTCACCCCAGTGGTGTGCACCAGTTCGGTTAAGGCACTAGCGGGATGCACCATGAGATCAAGCACCTGTTTGCCTTGCAGCTCTTTATTATCATCAATAAAAGCAACCGCACGGTATTCATGGCCATGAGTTAACGTTGTGACCAGTTGCCGGCCAGAGCTGCCCGCACCATAAATTAATACTGGTTCTTTACGGGTGCTGCGCCCTACCCCCACCAAAGAACGCACCAACATTCTTGGCATGCCACAAGACAGTGAAGCCAACGCCCAATAAATGATGGCAATGGGCAACGGCAGCGAAACCTGCAGCACCGCATGAATACCAATTAATAAAAGTGTACTAATACTGGTGCCAGTAAATACCGCGCGTAAGGCTTTATGGCCAATAAAGCGCACGATAGAGCGGTATAACCCTAAGCGAATAAAAACCAACAAACTGGTTAATATGGTAAGCACCAAGATAAAACCATGGCTTTTATCTACTTCAACACCCGAGGTATTATAATAAAAGGTAATTGGTAGATAAAAAGCAGAGAGTAATGCCACTGCATCAAACATGGCTGTAATTGCGCATTTTGTTGCACGAGGCAATGAGAATATTTTAACTAACATAACAACGCCTATTTATATTTATTCCGTTAAAAGCCAGTTCAGCAAGAGGCATTAATAGCAAGCAATATAATAATGTAGGGTAAGAAAAATAAAACACCTAAAGCGTAAATGTTTCATCTACATTTAACGCTTTGATAGAAAATAATTATTAATCTTATTTTTGAGCCTGTAATAAAACCGTTCGAAGAACTTGGCAACTTTGGGTTATTTCTTTCGCGGTTAAGGTAGGGTGTACCAATAGCATTAAACTGGTAGCGCCTAATGCCACTGCGTTTGGCAACGGTTGTTGTGGCCGCCATGGGGTACCATCAAACGCTTTTTCTAAATACACTTCCGAGCAACTGCCTTGGTATGCAGGTACCCCTTGCGCCACCATGGCATCAACAATGCGATCTCGTGTCCAGCCATCCGCAAGGAATTGGGGCTGAATAAACAGGTAATGCTTGTATTGGGCGTGCTCGCTGTATTCTGGCACGCTCACTCGCCGTACCACCGGAAGATCCGCCACTGCAGCATCAATTTGAGCCGCGTAAGCTTGGCGCTGCGCAGTCCACACTGGCATGCGGGTAAGTTGAATCCGGCCAATTACCGCTTGCAGCTCGGTCATCCGCCAATTGGTGCCAAAGGATTCATGCAACCAGCGAAAACCGGCCGGATGCTCGCGCTGATAAACGGCCTCAAAGCTTTTACCATGGTCTTTGTACGACCACATGGCCGACCATAGGGGGTGATTATTGGTGGTTACCATGCCGCCTTCGCCACCGGTGGTCATAATCTTATCTTGGCAGAAAGACCACGCGCCAATGTGGCCAATGGTACCAACACTGCGGCCTTTGTATTTCGCCCCATGGGCTTGGGCGCAATCTTCAATAACATAAAACCCATGCTGCTGAGAGAGCGCCATAATGGCATCCATTTCTGCAGGCATGCCCGCAAGGTGCACCACAATCACCGCTTTTGTTTTTGGCGTGAGTACCGCTTGTATCGATTCCGCCGTAATTGCTTGGCTGTTCAAATCGACATCCGCAAATACAGGGGTTGCCCCCGCGGTAACAATGGAGGAGGCCGATGCCAAAAACGTTCGAGGGGTAGTAATCACCTCATCGCCATCGCCAACGCCAACGCCAACGCCCAAGGCTTTTAGTGCGACATCCAGCGCCAGAGTACCGTTTGCAAGGGCAATGGCGTATTCACAGCCGGCCCATGCGGCAAACTCTTTTTCAAACTCTCGGCACTCGGTGCCTGTCCAGTAATTTACTTTATTTGACAGCAGCACACGGCTCACTGCATCGGCTTCTTCTTGAGTAAAAGAAGGCCATGGCGAAAATGGAGTGTTTAGCATATGTAGTCCTGAAGTTCAGATAAAGAATTAATCCAAAAATGAGGGAGATAGTCATCCGTTACTAGGGATATATTTTGTGAATGAATATTATTACCGGAATCTCTAAGTCCAATAGTTATCCAATTCATATTTTTAGGCGTAACAAAGTCTTTTTTTATATTATCACCAACATATATGTATTTTTTTGCATCAGGATAGCGCCTTTCTATCTCTTGAAATCGCAAAGTACCAGGTTTTAATTCTCCCCACTCTTCTGAAATCAAGCAGTCAACATCAGACAATCCTAGAGCATGTAACTTATTTCTTTGAGTAACACTACGGCCATCAGTAATAATTGCCATTGCTAAACTTCGAGTTTTAATTAAGCTTAAGGCATCATTTACATTTGAAGAAAGTTCAATCTGAGGAATATGCAGTCGATACATCCAAAGTAAACTTTGCTTCACTGAATTAGGTAGCAATAGAGCAGAACAAATTTCATGGAATACATCTTTTCTCTGCTCGCTTGCCAACTTAATTATTTGATAGACATCTTTTTTATATGTTTTTTTTAAATGGTTAGCTATGTGTAAATATCCTGAATGCTGATAGTTCTTTTCTAAATAAAGAGTATCATCCAAGTCAAAAACCCAAACGGCAGATTCACTTATTGTCATGTACTAACACCTTAGCATCATATCTCAGCATAGTTAAATTATCTTCCCAATTATCAAAGAATTCTATTCGCCTATTACAAAAATACTCTTGCACAAGCCAGTCAGTAAATCTAGCTCCAGAATCATGGGAAAGAGGATATCCACCGCCAAAACGCGGGTTGATTTCAAGCCCTTTAATTAATTTATTATCTTCATTAACAAATAATTGAAAAGTAATACATCCCATGGCGCCTTTAAGAGTACTTACTCGTTTCAATAAGTAATCATAGACAAAGTTTTTTCTTGTAACTCCTTTACTTACTTCTCCTCCACGAACCTCCAAGCGCTTTCTTGGAACTAAACACTTTAATATACCATTATTTGTATAATAGGCATCAATTGTATATTCACAGTAAGACTTTGGGATTAATTCCATAAATATATTTTTTGGATTTGATAGCAGATCTTTAGTTAACTCCGAACTTTCATTAACTGCAATGGCTCCAATACTACAACTACCATCATAGGGTTTGCAAAAACATGGAAACCTCAAATGATCTTTATCATATATAATTGGCCGATCAATATTTAATTCGCCAAACAATTTAGTCGTTTCTCTCTTATCTCGACAAAGAGATATAAGTTCAGCATCTGAGATTAGCAATGTAATATCATGCTCTTTGAATAAATCCTTATTTTCAGAAAAAAGAATCAACTCTGTATCAATTGTCGGAATAACCAATCCAATTTCATTTTCAATACACTCCTCAAGCAAAAAATCAATATAGCCAATATCTGTAACTCGAGGAGATTTAAAAAAACCATCAGATATATAACAAGCCGCCGATAGCTCTGGATTCATATCAGTACAAAAAACCTTACCATCATGAATATAATCTTTTAATGATTTACTGAAAGATCTAACCAGATCTACTCTTCGTCCTGCAGAACAAACTAGAATATTACTTTTCATATTCACTTCCTAGAAACTCAGGCATTGTCGCATGATCACTGGCAGAAATACCTTCTTTAACAAATACTTTCTTAATGGTTAAACAGAGTATCTTTACATCTAGCCAAAGTGTTTTGTTATCGACGTACCAAACATCTAAATTAAATTTTTCTTCCCAACTAATCGCATTGCGGCCATTAATTTGTGCCCAGCCCGTTACTCCAGGGCGAACCTCATGACGCCTTGCTTGTTCTTTGTTATATAGCGGTAGGTATTGCATAAGTAATGGGCGAGGCCCAACTAAACTCATTTCCCCTTTTAATACATTCCACAGTTCTGGGAGTTCATCCAAACTGCTGTTTCTGAGCTTATCGCCAAAAGGCGTCATCCGCTCTGCATCTGGTAATAAATTACCTTGTGCATCTACGGCATCTTTCATGGTGCGAAACTTCACCATTTCAAAAGGATGACCATTTAAGCCCGGACGCGTTTGACGGAATAGAACCGGAGATCCAAGATTTTTACGGATTTTCCAAGCGACTAAAGCAATAATGGGAGAGAACAAAATTAAGGCAATAAGAGATACGAGAAAATCAAACAGTCTTTTCATCACTCACCTCTGATATACGGCCATCGACTCCATTATCTTCTGCTGCATTAACGCCAGTTACCCAATCAACCCATGTATCGGCCAATAGGGCACGATCAAACTGGCTCTCTGCCAGTTGGCGTGCATTCGCTCCCATCAAGGTAAGGGCTTCTCTTTGATTAGCTGCCTTTTCTAAGGCATCAGCAAAGGCGCAGGGGTCGTCTGGCTGAACCGTAAATCCGCATTGCGCTTGCTCAATCATTCCAGCCAACCAACCTGGGTAATTATTAATAACGGGCAAACCAGCAGAGATATAATCGAAGAACTTATTCGGCGAGGTGCCATAATAAAAGGCAGGAATATTTGCCAATACCTGCATACCAACATCTGCACTGGCCATCAAACCAGATAATTTCTGCTTATTTACTGGAGGGTGAAATACTACATTGTTCAATTCGAGTTCTTTGGCTCTTTTCTCCAATTCGGATTTTAATTTACCTTGCCCGACTAAAACTAACTTGATATCATTTCGACCACGATTTTGTAGTTCCAGCGCAGTATTTAAAATAGCATCAAGGCCATTTGCCATGCCATGGGTTCCAGTAAAGACCGCCATTAGATCGGTTTCTTTCACGCCTTCTGGGCGCCAAGGTTCACTAGAATGACTGAAGATAGACAAATCACAACCATTTGGCACCATGGCGATTTTACTTTCATCGACACCACGCTTTTTAATGCCTTCAACAATACCTGGAGATAGACCAATACAACGATGTGCACTTCGATAAGAGGCCCACTCTAAGAACGACATCAAACTAAGAATAACTGGGTTTTTAATTACTCCCATCTCTTTGGGCAGTTCTGGCCATAAATCTCTTACTTCAAAAACAAATGGTTTACCACGTAGCCAGCGAGCAAAGATCCCTGGAATACCCGCTGTTAGTGGTGTTGTGGTTGCAAACAGCACATCGTATTTTTCGGTAAAAGCCAAGCCAATACTTTTTAGCGCAAACTTTACAAAAGTTATACTGCGCTTTATAAATCCGTCTGAATTTGAATAAGCCAAATCAAATTCAATGATTCGAATGCCATCGACAACGCCTTCACGCTTTCCTGAAATATAGGCGGAATGCAGTCCTGTATGTCCACCGTTATAAGTACCACAAACCATCGTAACATTATGGCCATGATGTATTAGACGCTTGGCCATCTCATAAGAACGTATTCCTGCTGCTCCCTGCGGAGTAGAAAAATGCTGATGAAAATAAAGAATGTTCATAAATTAAATTGATACTCTGTGGTTATTTTCCCGTTCGATGAGATTTCCACCTCAAGAACAGGAATCATATTTTCTTGATAATAATAACGAGACTCTCTGCCTTCAATAATTTCTAAACGCTCAATTTTCACATCACTATTTATCAAAATATTGTGATTTCCATTGGTTACTTTATGTCCCTGAATTTGCCAATCATCAGGGGCTAGCCGCCAACGAAGTATCGCTTTATTTTTAACACCACTCACTTGATCGGTAACTATCAAAGATCTTTCGCTAAGAGAGACTTCTCTATGATGTTCACAACCCCAATAATCAAGGTATCCTGCTTGTCCAGTAAGCTGACGCTCATCAAAGTTGACGTTCTTTGCTTTTAACCAAGCACCTAACAAAAAGCGGCTAAGCCTTGGCATTTGCTGGTGCCCATCGAACTGGATGGTATTATGGCTTTGTGTACCACCGTAGTAATCAATATATTGTTGGCCAGCGTTATAGCTAAAAGTACCGCCATCACGTAACAAATTAACACCATGAAGCCAGAAATCAATATGGAGCGCATCGCATTGGCTTGGCCTAAAGTTAAAAACAGGATAATTAAATAAAACGAATGCTCCAAATTTATTCCTTAGCCCGATATATCCCCCATCTTTAAAATGAAATGTTTTTTGTGACTGTAATACTTCTTCAGGTTTATCAAGCCCCAAAAGCATTAAATGCGTGTCGTATTCACCTTTATTTTTCCACGCGACGGCTTCCAAAAAAACAACTGATGCTAATTGTACTGAAGATCTAAAATCACGATAGTTACTCTTAGTTAAAGGTAAGAAACGAGCACCATCATTTGCCCCTAAATTGGGTACATCACCATTTGGCTCTTGAGTCATCTCATACAGCCATAGAGTCGACAGTTGTATTCTCTTATAAAGTGCTTCGCTAAACTTAGGAAGCATTAACTCACGTCGCCACAACTCAGCCATAACATAAGTATCGAGCATCACTCTGTGATAGGTTGTTGAGTATTGGCTAAAACTGCCATCCTCCTCAATAAGGCGTG
>JAWXTX010000107.1:0-9243 GCA_044433165.1 Ferrimonas sp.
GACTTAGGACGAATCGTTTCAATTCCGATTCTAAGAATATCTGGTGGAGCCACGCGGGATCGAACCGCGGACCTCTTGCATGCCATGCAAGCGCTCTACCAACTGAGCTATGGCCCCAACCTTATGCACTTTCAGGAGGTGTCCCCGTCATTGCGAGGCGCATTTTAGGAACACCCCTTTACAGAGTCAACCCGTTTTTTATCAGTTTGCTCTGTTTGCTACAAATTCGACCGCCTTGCTGATTCTATCGACAGAACGTGCTTGTCCAATCAGCAAAATGGTCTGATCTAAGCTAGGTGATTGGCCACCACCGGTAACGGCGACACGCAATGGCATCCCAACTTTCCCCATACCTAAGCCTAATTCGTCAGCTGTAGCTTGAATACAGTGGTGGATAGCCTCAGCAGTCCATTCGGTTAACGCCGCTAATTTGCTGCCAGCAAGCTCTAATGCTTCTTGAGCAACTGGACGCAAATGCTTTTTCGCCGCGCCAGCTTCAAATTCAGCAAAATCTTCATAGAAATAGCGGCTGCTGCTCGCAAGCTCTTTTAAGGTGTGGCTGCGCTCGGCCATTAATGGAATTAAATCCACCAATGACGGCCCTTGCTGCACATCAATACCCTGGTCATCAAAATGCCATTGCAAATAAGCGGCCACTTCGATCGCTGGCAGGGTTTTCATATAATGCTGGTTTAACCACAGTAATTTGTCCGTATTAAAGGCCGATGCAGACTTACTAACCGCTTCTAATGCAAAAAGCTGAATCATCTCATCCAATGAGAAGATCTCTTGATCACCGTGAGACCAACCTAAGCGCACTAAATAATTTAATAATGCCGCTGGCAGATAACCATCATCACGGTATTGCATCACGCTGACTGCACCATGACGCTTAGAAAGCTTGGCTCCATCATCGCCCAAGATCATAGATACGTGCGCAAACTCAGGTACAGGGGCGCCTAAGGCGTTATAGATGTTAATTTGGCGCGGGGTATTATTAATGTGATCTTCACCACGCACAACTTGGGTGATCCCCATATCCCAATCATCAATAACCACACAGAAGTTATAGGTTGGTGCGCCATCCGTACGACGAATGATAAGATCATCCAATTCGGTGTTCGCTACTTCAATCGGACCACGCACTTTGTCGTTAAAAACCACACTGCCCTCTTGTGGGTTTTTAAAACGAATCACACTGGTTGCCCCTGCTTCAGGTTGAGCACCATGGCGACATTTACCGTCATAACGTGGTTTTTCACCGGCGGCCATCTGTTGCTCACGCAACGCGTCTAAACGCTCACGACTACAATAGCAATGGTATGCTTTATCTTGCGCCAATAGCTCATCAATTACTGCGTTATAACGATCAAAGCGTTTGGTTTGGTAATACGGCCCCTCTTCCCAATTTAATCCAAGCCACTCCATGCCCTCAATAATGGCATCGATCGCTTCTTGGGTTGAGCGTTCTAAATCCGTGTCTTCAATTCGTAACACGAATTGGCCACCGAAATGACGAGCATACAGCCACGAATATAATGCAGTGCGGGCACCACCCACATGAAGGAAGCCAGTAGGGCTTGGCGCAAAACGGGTTTTTACGGTCATATTTGTCTCAAAACGGTTGATGAAACAGGCTTATCGCCTTTAAAGCTCCGTAGTTTAGCAGCCTCATTGATAGGCACCAATGGTGAACGATACGATTTCCCTCCGCGGTGTACCAACCTCAACTACTCTTGACCTATTATGGATACGTTTATAGCGAGGCTTGTTATGGCTGATCACATCTCTCAATCTGCACCATTAGCCAGTATTGTTGATTACCTTGTTACTATTAATGACATCAGTCCTTCGGAAGCTCGACAAGAAGCCTCCCAAATTATGCATAATTTTGAACGGATGAAACGCCAAGGCTATATAGATGGTTGGTATTTTGACGAACAAGGGCATTTATCTTTAATCCCGAGTGATGATGTACTGCATCGGCTTAATGAGAAGTAATAAAACTTATAAACAAACCTCAGCAACTTAATATTTTTGATTAAAAAGTACGATGACGTAACAAAAATACGCACAATTTCTTTATCTGCCCTTCTGAAGGCTTGAGACTTTTTTTACTGCTGGCATAGTAGACAAAGGTTTATCAATATTTTACACGGGCTGGCTATGGATCTTCGTCAATTACGCAACTTTGTTATGGTGGCAGAACATGCGAGCTTCACGCGTGCTGCGAAAGTTTTAGGGGTCGCTCAACCGGCAGTGAGTACAGCCATTAAAAAGTTGGAAAAAGACTTAGGGCTGGTTTTATTGCATCGCCAAGACAAGCGAGTACAACTAACGGCAGAAGGAAAAGAATTACTGCCTCATGCACAAGCCATACTGCAACGCGTAGAACAAGCCACCCAAGCCATGGCTCGATTACGAGATTTAGACCGTGGCGAGGTGCGCATTGCATTGCCAGGGATGATTGGTTCTTACTACTTCCCTGCACTATTAATGGCATTCCACCACCGTTATCCAGAATTGAAACTCTCCATGGTTGAAGCCGGTACCGCTGAAATTCGCGGCATGCTTGAACGCGATGAAGTGGATATCGGTATTGTAGTGGACATGGGCGAAAGCTTTGGCTTAGAAACCGTGCCTCTGACTCGTGCAGAAATGGTTGCGGCCGTTGGCTATGAACACCCTCTTTCGACTCAAGACGACATTAGCTGGGATGAGTTTTTAGATCATGAACTCGTGATGTTTAAACGGGGCTATTATCATCGTGAATTAGTGCATGAAATTGCTAATGAATGCGGAAAAACACCAGAAATTGCTTTTGAAACGAATTTAATCGAGCTTATTCGCAGTATTGTTCGACAAGGTTTTGCTATCACCACTGTATTAAAAATGGTGGTTGATAATGATCCTGAAATCAAAGCGCTGCCATTTAAAGAACCAATGTTTATGGATCTTCATGTTGGTTGGAAAAGTGGCCGGGCGTTAACGCAAGCCGATCGTACCTTCCTAGACTTTTTATTAGAACAAAAAAACAGTTAATGGTTCGGTACGAATAAATCCGGCGCCTAAATAGTGGCGCCAGATTTATTTAACTCATTTATCTCTCATTTTTGGCATCGTTCTGGCGTTCTGGTCGAGCTAAGTTAAATGCCTCAATTTGATAGCAATGGTGCGCAATATCGGTAATGCGTTTAAATGGGCTTAAATCCAATCCTCGGCGTAGAGCGTCATCGTATGTTGGAATCAAGCACAAATCTGCCAAGGTAATTTGATCCCCAAAGCAAAAGTGTCCCGCACAATGCTGTATTTGTAATTCAAAGCCATTAAAAGCTTGCATCAGCCAGTAGCTAATCCATTCTTGTATCGCCGTCACGTTCAGTTTTGTTTCTTTTTCTAAATAACGCCCTACCCGCTCTGTATTTAATGGGTTGCAATCCATTGCTAAGTTATACGCCAGAGCTCTTACCTGGGCACGGTCAAATGGTCGTTCAGGTAATAATGGGCGCTCAGGGTAAGCTTCATCAAGGTACTCAATAATCGCTAAAGATTGATTCAAAATCCGATCGCCATCCACAAGGGTTGGTACTAATTTATTGGGATTAATCATCGAATAACTGGGCGAAGATTGAGCTCCTCCCTCTTTACAAAAATCCACTGCCACGCTTTCAAAGGTCAATCCCTTTAGTTGGCATGCAATCCGTACTCTGTAAGCCGCAATTGAACGCCAGTAGCCGTATAATTTCATCATTTCTTTCTTGCACTCCGCTTCTTAATCGCATTGGTTCAGGAGCGTGCACCTAGCGTTGAACGAGACCGTTATCGCTTATCGATTACGCACGTGTAATACAATGCGCATTTATCGTGCGTTCTAGCTCAGCCGTTGCACAACAATCCGACCAATCGGCATTTATGCGAATGACGACAGAATAACAGCGGAGCAAAGCTTGCCGCCTCAGAGATCCTAGTCACTGAAGGGGTGGCAGGTTTTTACATTGAAACAGGCCCCAATATGCGTGTGTTATTCGCTGGGCTGGCGCTGCTTACCAATGCCATATTCTCTTAACTTATTCGCAATCGCCGTATGCGACATTCCTAGTTTACGTGCCAATTGCCGAGTAGACGGGTAAGCGGGGTAAAGCTTGCGCAAAATATCGGCTTCAAACTCTTTAACCGTTTGCTCTAAGCTAACTAATTGATCGTCATCAATAAGCATCGCAGGTGCAGGTGCTGTGGGGATCGCAAGCTCTTCAAATGTCAGTTCCCGTATCGTAGCGGGTGCTGCAGCAGCCTGATATAAGGTATTTTTCAATTGCCGTATATTGCCAGGCCAAGAGTAACGTCGCATTTGCTCTCGACAACTGGCGGTAAACTGCAATTGAGGTTTATCAAATTGCTCGCGAAAGTGGCTTAAAAATAGATCCGCCAGCGGCATAATATCAGCAACCCGCTCACGCAATGCCGGCAGAGTTAAGGTTAACGCACTCAGCCGATAGAGCAGATCGTCACGCACACGCTGGCAAAGCTCAGATAAACTCTGCTGGCTGGTGCTGATAAGGCGGCACTGGATAGGAAGCGGTGGCTCTTGCTTGTTGGCCACAAATTCACCAGCCTGTAAGGCTGTCACAAGCCGACTTTGGGCAGCTTTAGGCAGCTCATCAATGTCGTGCAACAGTAAGGTTCCACCTCGAGCACGTTGCAGTGCTCCTGCCTCAGTGGCTGAGCCAAATAAGGCGTTTTCTGCCAGCGCCGTCTCATAATTTCGACAATAAAATGCAACCAACGGAGCCTCAACAGCCGAACTTGCGTCATGGCATGCTTTGGCTAATTGCGTTTTGCCTGTACCACTTTCTCCGAGCAGCAATAAGGGCGCATCAAGCACGGCAAAATGGCGCGCTTGTTCAAGCCGTTGCTGCATCGTTTCACTCACGGCCAATAAGGCATCAAAACCGTCATGCGCCTGTCGTAACGCCTCAAATTGCTTACCTAAGCGCACCGCTGATTTCAATTGAATAATGGCGCCAGCGGCAATGCTTGCCCCATCTTCATCGGGTAACTCAATGGGCACAATCTCAGCTAAATAGTAACTGCCATCAATGCTAATTGGTGCGGTTTGTGTCGCATTCATTGGCGTTTGTCCATATTCAAATGCCAACTCAGGAATAATGCGGTGGATCGGCTGCAGCAGTAATTCGGCCGCATTGCAATTAAGCAACGTTAAAGCCGCGGCATTCACTGTTGCGATCTGGCCTTTTAAATCCACCGAAAGGATGGGATCAGGCAATGCCTTTAAGAGCGCCGTCATAGTGTGATGCTCTCGCTCTGAAGGCATGTAAGGCACGGTACGCACATCCGTCACATTCGTGATTTTACGTAGCCGAGGCATAAGTTGCTGTAATTGTTCAAAGGAAAGAGTAGGAATGGATAAATAGACAAACCCCACGGCACTGGCGTCAATGGCGTTGGTATTAATATCGAATTGCTCTAATACCGCTAGGATCTCCCGCGCGAGTCCAATTCGATCTAAACAGCTTACCTGTAATCTCATCCACCACATCCTTGTTCTACCGCGTTTGGGTGCTGTGATATCGGCACCACAATGTCACTTTTATATTACTGTGATGCGCATTAGAGAAGCCAATGACTTAACGCAATGATTGCCACTTTAAAAAAGCGAGAATGCAGACAGGAAAATTTAACGTTGTTGGTATAACAATTCCGTTGTTGCGGCTAATGCAACGTCATTCATTTGCACGCTGGCTAACCGGTGCGTCCACCAAGTTACGGTCAGCTGCCCCCAACTTAAAATTAATTGTGGGTGATGCTGATGTAACTCAGCCAACGCCGCAATTTCATCACAAAAACGCCACGCTTCCGCAAAGTCATCAAACTGAAATTGCCGTTGCAATTGCCATTCCGACTGCTGCAACCAGCGCCAATTGGGCAAGGCTTGCAACAATAAAGTTAACTCACTGGTGGTTAACGCCGTAGCGGTAGTTGTACGCGTTGGATCCCAGCATTGGCTTAACTGCGTTAAAGATTGCATCCTTTCCTCTTAACATAACCCACATGGTTTACTTCATCTTAGTGGGTTCTACAGCACGCGCACGTACCTGTTGTAGCGCATCGGCACTCACCTGCTTAAGCTCCGCTAACAGCCGCCCCTGAACTGCCATTAGGCTGGGACGCGGGTGTTGCTGATAGGGTAATGGCCGGCATTCAGCACAAGCCATATAGCCTAAGCGAGCAGTTAATAACCCAGCACCAAGCCCCTGCGCTAAACGCGCTGATAACGTCCCTGTAATTTCCGTTGAAAGCAATTGTGCGCCCAAATCCATCGCTACCTGCGAGCCACCTGCAAACAAAAGATTCTTTAAAATTTGGCGAACTAAACGCACTCGGCTCCAATAACTTGGATTTATGCCATAGATGCGGCTCACTTCATTAAGCATCGATTGATTGCGCCACAACATTAACGCCATATCCAAACTGGCCATGGGGCTGGCCGCCAGCAATAAACTGGCTTGGGCGGCATACCGATAAATACAACGCTCAGCGGCTTCATCTTGTTGGCTTAGCACCAATCTTTCATACAGTCGCACTTGCTCCGCATCATTGTGATGCGCTTGCTTGGCTTGTTGCCATTGCAACTGAGCGTGCTCAAAAACCATTGGCAATTGCGCATTCAGTTGTGCCAAAAAAGGCTCGGCTTCACCATATTGTGTGCTATGGCTTATCCGCTCACCTTGGCTTCGTTGCTGAGTATTGCGCTTTAGTTGCCGTAGGCTCAGATACTCACGCCAAAGCCCTCGGCCAATCAATAGGAGGCTGCCACCGAGTACCGCCCCATACAAACCAAACCAGCCGATACCTCGCTGCCATGCGTCTTGCAAGCTAACTGCAGCTTCTGCGCTTAACAATAACAAGGTCGCAACACAAAGCCACATCAACAAGGGCGATGATGCGTTCCTTGTTGGAGGCACTTCTGGCTGCACCTCGGCGGCGAGCCAATCCTCTGCCTGCCACTCTTGAGCTGGCGCTAATTCCTCTTGAACGGGGCGTGAATTCAAACTCTCTGCATCAAATTCTTGCGCACCACGAATAGATGCTTTGGTCATGTTTTATCTCCTATTAGCCATTCAATTAGGTGGTCCATCCGCATGTGTGGCAGAGGAGCATCCATTTGCAGCCCTTTAGGCGGTGCTAATGAAATAAAATCAAAGCCTTGTTGCTGCCAGAATCCCTCATCAGGCAACCGTGTTGGCACTTCACCAGGAAAGCGCACTATGGGCTGCTGTGCCATATCAGCACCACGGATCACAGTAACCATGCCTTGCCCACTATCAACCCGCCCCGTCTCACTGGCTCGAATCGCACTTAACACCATACTTTCAGAACTGGCACCACTAAAACGCACCTGCTTACCAAGCTCGCCCATCAGCTGTTCAGTAAGAGCCAATAAGTTGCTGTGTTGATCAATGCTGATGTGATCCGCTTTACCCGCAACAAATAGCAATTTGTCAATTTGCGGTGAAAACAAACGCCGCAAAAAAGATCCCGGCCCATAATGAAAACTCTTCAACACCGCCTGTAATGATTGTTGCATCTGTACCACTTGTGCTCGGCCTTGATTCAAAGCAGAGAGCGCATCAATTAGCACAATTTGACGATCAAACTGAGCAAAATGATTCTCAAAAAAAGGCAACACGACCTGTCGTTTATATGCCTCAAAACGTTGCTCTAACATACGGCTCAATGGGCTTTCGGCCTGATACTGCTCTGGCGCTTGGGGGTAAAAAGCAAGGATGGGGGTACCGGCTAGATCGCCAGGCAATAATGCCCGACCAGGTTGCAAAAAGGTCGCCCCTTGCTGGTAACGCAACTGCGTAAGTAAGACACCGTAGTCTTCCGCTAACGCCCCAACATTGGCCTCTAACTGTTCACTGGATGGGTTGATCTCATGCGCTTTTGCAAGCCAAGGAGCGGCTAAGGACTGCCACGGCGCTTGCTGCAACCAGTCCCATTGCTGTTGGCACCAACGAAAGTAATCCAGCTCTAACAGCGGTAAGTCCAGCAGCCATTCTCCGGGGTAATCCACCAGATCCAGATATAAAGTAAAGTGATCCGCCAAGTGACGCCGTACACCATGCGCAGGCACAAAACGGATAGCCAACCGGATCTCGGCAAACCCTTCGGTGGATGCAGGCCATTGTGGTGGGGTTGCTGTTAATGCCGCCATCGCCCCATCAAAATCAAAAGGCCGCATGGTTAAATCGGGCTGAGGCTGCCGTTGCACCCCTAAAATACGGCGCTGACTTAACGCCTGCCACATAGGAAGATGCGTGGCATTCGCGTGAGTTAATTGATGCACCAATGAGGTAATTAAGGCGGTTTTCCCTGCCCGTGATAACCCAGTGATCCCAACACGTAAATGTTGATTCAAGCTGCGATACGCCAATTGCTCTAACTGTTTACCCATACGTTTTGTATGGTCTTTCAAAAAACTCATGCGATTGCCATCTCCCAAAACAAAACGCTGGCCACAACGATGACCAGCGAACTGCAATGTAATGCGCTAAATATTATTTAAGATTGTCTATTTCACGGCGTAAATCAAAAACATCTGTCACAACATGTTGTTCTAACACCGCAATCCGTTGTTCCAATCGCTCAAACTGTTGGCCTAATTCACGAAAGACCACACGCGGTGACTCTCCGGCCTGCCACGCTTGTGTTTTTAACTTGCTGGACGAAACATGGTTCGCTTCGTGGCTTTGCTCAGGCAGGCAAGGTAAAAGAGCCCAAGCCGCTAAATACGCCAAAAGGATAAAAATAAACCCACCCGATAACAGCAAGGCTGAAAAGGCCACGATGCGCACCAGCCAAGTTTCAAGCCCAAAACGATCCGCAATACCGGCACAAACACCGGCAATTCGTCCTTGATGAGGATGACGATACAGCGGGCGATTATTGGCGCTCATACTGTGCCCTCCAATTGGGGTTTTCCGCATCGAGTATCTGCTCTAAGTTGGTGATCCGTGCCGAAAGTTTGTCTGCCCGTGCCACCAAATTATTAAGCTCTTGCGACTCTTCTTCTGTCAGCCCTTGGCTGACTTGGCGCTTGCTGCGATAGTGTAAGAGCAGCCATATGGGGGCAACCACCGCCATAAAAATAATGGAAGGGCTTGCAAATACAGTGAGGAGTTCAAGCATTTGAGTTCCTTAAACCTAAATTCAGATAAT
>JAWXTX010000108.1:0-9218 GCA_044433165.1 Ferrimonas sp.
TGCAATTAAACAGCAGCGCTTTCCTCATTGCTTAGCCAAGTTGTTATTAAGCTGGCAAAAAGCGGCCCGAACTCAGGGGATCCATGCAGGGTTAGCGGAGAATTTTACCGCTATTATCGAGACCTATGAGCCATTCATTATTAAAGATGAACGTATGGCTCCTGTAACGCAATTACAGCTATTGGAATTGTGCGAGGCAATACAACAGCGGCAATGGGTTGTGGAACGAGATTACAGCATTCAAAGAAAGGTGCGTCACCACACTGATGGCCAGCACAGCTTAGTGATTAATGCTGAGCAATGGCAAAGTGCTTTTGCGCCCGATAGCACCTTAATGCACCCGTTATCGCTTTATGTGCGTGGCGATGTGCGGCAATTAACTGAGGTAGCGATGCAGCATCAATTATTACTGCATAAAGTCACGGATTATAAGTCACTGGTGAAATACCATGGTGAGTACCTTATCTATCCGGCTAATGCAGGAGATAGGCTTGCTCAGTTAGTGAGTTAAGCTGATTGCCATATCCGGCCGCAATGATAATGAAAACGTTTGAGACACTGTTGTAATGCGGCTAATCGACGTTGAGCCTCACGGCGATCAATGGGCTCAAGCCACAGCTCTTGGCGAGGGTGCAATTGCGCCATCAAGCTTGCGCTGCTGGGGCTGATTTGAGCAATTTGTAAGTGGCGATCAGCTTTGCAAGGGGGGCCACTGAGCAGCAGTGGTAAGCCATTGGGCAGTAATTGAATGCGGCCACTATAGAGGCCATTGCTGTTGGATACATTGAGCCCTTGGTGGGTAATAGGCTCGCCGCGCAATCGTAAACGTTGGCGATTTGGTTGCCGAGCCTCTAGCTGCCATGGCTGCTGGCACAGCTGGTGAAAGCCCCCTTTAATGCGGTGGCTGTGCGCCCCCTCACACACCGCTAATACCGGCGTAATGGGGCGCGATAGCCCAATCCAACTTTGGCATTTGGGGGGCGACTCGTAATACGGAGTTATAGCACATCGCTGCCCTAGGTATAGCGGGGTGTTACGTCGAAACAGGGGGTGAGTAGGTGCTTGGCGCGCATGAGTTTGGGCTGTTAGGAGACGCTGCTCTGGGAATAAACGTACCCCGCCTTTGATGGCTAAATAGCCTCGATAGCCCAAATTACTTTTACCAATATGCACCGTTTGGCCTGCGCGAACTGGAATGCAGGTGCCGCTATGGTAACGCCGCTGGCCAACTTGGATGGGCAGCTCTGCCCCACTTAAGGCGATGGCGCTCGGGCCTGAAAATTTGAGCGTTGGCCCTGTGTGCGTGATCTCCAATAATGGCGTATTGGCGTGTTGCCCAAGTAGGGTGTTTGCCGCAAAAGCGGCGACACAGTCGATGGCACCAATTTGATTGGCATGGGGATGGTACCAATCATCATGATTCAAGCACTGAATGCTGGTATGTGTGCCTGTAGCCAGTACTTCGATAATTGCAGTGGCCACGGCGATACTCCTCAACTTCGTTACTTCAATTCGTCCCACTTAAAATGCGCTTGTTGTAATGTGCGCACAACGGGTGTAAATGCTCTGCTGCTGAAGTTAAGCGTAGCCAGCGCGCGCGCACCCTGCGACTTATTGTGAATGAAATTCCTTTATCTGGATGCACAGGGCGTTCTAAAGGCAGGCAATTGTAGTGGTGGGTTTACGGATAATTTACTTGGATGACAAAGGCTTAAATTGAAGGCGACTGAGCGTTAGGAATCGCGCCTTTTATTCAGTACGGTTTGTGCTAAAATCCGCGCCCTGTTACCCACAGACGGTTATGATGTAATTCATTGAATTAATCCAAGATGCCGTTAATGTCGAGGTGTTGCCTCGCGCTGTCTTAATTAAGCTGAAGTGATCCCAGCATGAAATTCCCCGGTCAACGTAAGTCCAAACATTATTTTCCTGTACACGCCCGCAATCCACTGACCAACGAACTGAACCCGGTGATCCGACCAAAGTTGACGCACATCAGTGGCATTGATCAAACCCTAGTGGACATTGAAGCGAAAGTTGATGAAGCGTTTCTTGCGCGCCATCATTTGATCAAAGGCAACTCGATGTTGATCAGCGATGATGCCGCGCAACGGTTGTACCAAGAATTGCAAGATAAGCAGCTGGTTACGGAAGAATATGCCGGTGGCACCATTGGGAATACCTTACATAACTATTCGACTTTGGCGGACGATCGTTCGGTTCTTTTTGGGGTGATGAGCCGCAATCTGCAGATTGGCAGTTACGCTTATCGTTACTTGTGTAACACCTCTTCGCGGGTTGATCTGAACCATCTGCAGCCGGTTGATGGCAGCATTGGTCGTTGTTTTACCTTAATCACCGCCTGTGGCGAACGAACGTTTGCAATCTCCAAAGGCAGTATGGATAAACTGCAGCCAGAATTTATCGATGAAACGTTGGTAAAAACCGGTTCCGCTTTAGTTATTACCGCTTATTTAATGCGTGCCGGTGGCGATCCGATCACCGATGCGACCATGCGGGCCATTGATTATGCCAAGGCTGCTGGAGTGCCAGTTGTTCTGACGTTAGGTACTCGTTTTTTGATAGAGCAAGATCCGCAATTTTGGCAGAACTTCATCCGAGAGCACATTACGGTACTGGCGATGAACGAAGACGAAGCGGATGCCCTAACGGGTGAAAAAGAGCCATTATTAGCCTGCAAGGCTGCCCTTGAGTGGTGTGATCTCATTTTATTAACCGCCGGTGCAACGGGGTTATATACTGCCGGTTGGAGCGATGAACAGCATTTACGGGAAACGACTCACCCATTATTGCCGGCGGCGATCAGTGAATTCAATCGCTATGAATTTTCTCGTCCGATGCGCCGCAACGAATGCCAGCAAGCGGTTAAAGTCTATTCGCATATCGCCCCATTCATGGGAGGGCCGGAGCAGATCTCAAATACCAACGGTGCTGGCGATGGGGCTTTAGCGGCGTTATTGCATGATCTTTCCGCTAATGATTACCACCGGATCAACCTGCCTGAATCGAGTAAACATCGCTATGCCGGTTTGTGCTACTCCTCTTTTGCGCAGATCTGTAAGTATGCAAACCGCGTGAGCTACGAAGTTTTGGCGCAAGACAGCCCACGCTTATCAAAAGGTTTACCGGAGCGCGAAGACAGTTTAGAAGAGGTGTATTGGGAGCGTTAATTGAACGCGTTTGATTCCGCCTCCCTTCGGTATTAAAAAAAACGGACTTAATAGTCCGTTTTTTTGTGTGTATGACTCGGCTTGGTCAAGTGGTTACGCAGCATTTGTGGTTAATGTTGAGTATTCACGATGGAAAGCCACGCCTAATTGCATATTATTCACTATTTTTAGTCTATCTGTATAAAGCCTGTCCGTCTCAGCAGATAGGGGCAAACACGTATGAATACGGGCACGTTTAAGGATACGCCGCTCACCTTAATTGCCAAGGAGCATAGGCTTGAACATTGCGCTGTTATTGCCTTGTATGGTCAATCATCTTTGGCCACAGGTGGGCATTGCCACCATTGAGCTGCTGGAGCGATTGGGGCATCAAGTAATATTGCCTTTGCAAAGTTGTTGTGGTGCACCGCTACAAGCTTATGGCGATCAACGGCATCTTGATGCATGCAGCCAACAGTTGGTGCAGCGCTACGGCTCGCTGCAATGCGATTGGGTCGTTGCGCCATCCGCCACCTGCTTATTAACCTTAAAACGCTATTGTCAGCGCCATCGCTATCAACAACGCTGTGCAACGTTGCTACCAAAATTACAAGAGCTCAGTCAGTTTTTGCATCGCACTCAAGCGCTACAAGAACGTCGTTGTCGTTTTGCCCACCGAATACGCTTGTTGTTTTCTTGTCATGCGTCTTACGGGCTACAAGAGGAGGAGTCCACCGCGTGCCACGTTGGTCAGCATCCGCCCCATCTATTGCATCTATTAGCGCAAATTGAAGGCTTAGAGTTAGTTACAAACCATGTTAATCAATGCTGTGGCGTGGCTGGTGGCTTACCGCAACAACATGCGGCACTGGCAGCGCAGATGGCACGAGCCTGCATGCCGATACCATCGCAGGAAGAGTATTTTGTCGGCATTGAACCAAGTTGCTTATTACACGTTGACGGAAAACGGCAACAGGCAGACAGGAGTTTGCCTTCGACATCGCCAGCGAAAACCATTCATTTGGCTCAATTACTTAATTGGGGGTTGCAATGAGCTTGGTTGACGCGCTTGGCGACCCCCCAAAACATCAGGCCATATTGAATGCCCGACGTCGCCAGCGGCAGCAGCAACATCGTTTGCAAGATAGGTGGGATCAATGGCAGCAACAAGCCACGGCAGTGAAACAGCGCAGCCAAATGCGATTGTCGCAGTTATTGGTGCAACTGGAACAGCGGTTGCAGCAACAGGGGGTACAAGTCCATTGGGCGAAAGATGGCGTGGAGCATAACCACCAAGTAGTGAGTTTATTGCAGCGACATCAGTGTCAAAGCTTGGTGCAAGGTGCGTCTAGGTTATTACAAGAGTGTGATTTGGCGGCGGCATTAACGGCACAAAACATTTCATTATCTCCTTCCGATATGGCAGGCAAGCTACGTCAATCTGGAATCGACACCAGCATGAACAGTGCGCAAATCGCGCAGCAGTTACAGGCTCAGCGGGCGAACTCAACAGATGTCACGGCAAAGCCAGCAGAGCCATTGATGCCTTGCCCTGTGCTGTTAACAAAAACCCTGCGCTATCAAATTCGCCAACAATTGCTGCACTGTGAGGCCGTAATTGTGGAAGCGAAATGGGCGGCAGCAGAAGCTGGGGCGTTGGTTTTATGCGGCAATGAAGGTGATCAAGAATTGGCGTTGGGGATAGCCCCAGTGCAGATCTTCTCTTTGGCGCTGGACTCCGTCGTCGCAAACCTAACCGAGGTGATGGCCTTGGCGCGGGTTTATGGCCCTAATACCACGGGTCAGCGCTGGCGCACATACCACAGTATTTATCGGCGGCCTCGCCCCAATACGCAGATGCACCTTATCATTGTTGATAATGGCCGTAGCCAAGCCCTACAACACCCTAATTTATCTGGGCTAAGCCAATGTATTGGCTGCGATGCGTGTGATTTACATTGTCCGGTGGTGGTGGCTTCAACCGAATTCCCCTCCGTTCATCAAACCGCACCTGTGTCCGCCGCATTACGCCATGGGATGCCACTGCCGCTTAATTTGGCGCACGATAAAACGCAAGCCGCCAACTCGTCCATATCGGGGCTATGTACCGGTTGTGGTGCGTGCGAGGTGGTTTGTCCAACTCAAGTGCCGTTGTTGCGTGCCATGGGGCATTGGCGTCACCAGCATCGGTTCATGCCGTCGCCACAATGGCGTCATGGCATGAGATTACGCACCTTATGCGCGTCGCCCAGCCGATTACGTTTGGCAGGGCAGTGGGCGCGTCGCTTACGTCGTTGGTTGCCTAACTCCGCGTTAACGCTGCTATTCGGGCATTGGGGCACTTCTCTAGCCATGCAACAGCCGGCCAATCTGTCGGTCGAGCAATGGTTTGCGCAACGACAGACCAATAAAGGCATGAGTTAACACTGCCGCAATATCAATAAAGCCAAACTAAGAGAGAGCCGATGGCGACGAGTCGAATGCAGATTTTAACCGCATTGCGGCAAGCTGAGCGTCAGCCGCACCGCGAGGATGTGGCGACAGCGCGTGCATCTACAGTCGAGCCTAAGCGATGTTTGGCCTCCGCGGCACCTGCCTGCGTGGCTCAGTTTATGGCGGAGTTAGCGCAAGTTGGGGGGCAATGCATAGCCGTTGCGGATCGCAGTGCCTTGATGCCGACTATTGAAGGCTTAGTCACCAATGGGCAATCATTATTGTCACTGTGTCATGAAGTCGCAGGCAATCGTCAGTTTCAAAGCGCGCCAGAGGCATTACACGACATTGATTGGGCGGTGTGCCATGCCCAACTGGGGATCGCTGAAAGTGGCGCTATTTTATTGGATGACAGACAATGCGGGCAGCGGGTGCTACCGATTATTGCAGAACAGCTCATCGTGGTGTTAGAACAACGACAGATTGTGGCGACCATGTCGCAGGCTGTTGAGTTTTGGTTGCAGGCCAATCCTGAGCTTGATTGGGGGTGGGGCAGTTTTTTGGTTGGCCCTTCAAGTAGCCATGCGATTGATGATCAGTGGATTCGAGGTGCACAAGGCGGCTGTTCATTAACCGTGTTGTTGCTACCATAAAAAAGCCGATGCGGCGCATCGGCTTTGGTGCATGATAAACGTAAGCCCTACGTGCCGTTATTTGGCTTTTTGTGCTTGTGCTACAGATTCTTGTGGTTTGTGGGCAAAGCTACGAAATATGGTGAAGTAACCCAAACCAATAAACACCGCACCACCAACGATGTTACCTAAAGTAACAGGAATGAGGTTGGCGACGATAAATTGGCCCCAGTTTAAATCGGTAAAGGCGCTGGCTTCCATGCCTATTTGGCTCCAAAAGGCAGCATCGGCACCCGATGCAATTAAAATACCCAGCGGCACCATAAACATATTGGCGACACAGTGTTCAAAACCGGCACTAACAAACATCGCCACCGGCAGGATCACCAACAGCGCTTTAGTCAGATTGTTTTTGCTACAAAACGTCAGCCATACCGCTAAACACACCAATATGTTACACAATATGCCTAAGCTAAAAGCCTGCAGTGGCGAGTGGTGCAATTTGTGCTGAGCAACCTTCAATACGTTTAAGCCCCATTGACCATCGGCGCTTAGGTGCATTTGGGCAAAGTACATCAGCATGACTAAAAACATCGCACCAACAAAGTTACCAGCATAAACAATCGCCCAAGTTTTAAACATGACGCTGCTGCTGATCTCTTGGCGGGCGCGGCTGATAAGAGACAATACCGTACTGGTGAACAGTTCGCCGCCACACAAAATAGTCAGGATCAAACCTAGGCTAAAGGCCATCCCCCCCATGAACTTGGTGCTACCCCAACCGGCGGTGCTACCAGTTGTCACGGTTACATAAAATACAAACCCCAAGGCGATAAATAATCCGGCCATGATGGCCAAACCGATGGTCATACCCAGCGGTTTGGTGGTTTTGCTAAGGGCAAAATATTCTGCTTGGGCCATCATTTCGGCCGGAGAAAATTCTGTTTGAGTTGATTTGGTTGAAATTGCCATAGGTCTACTGCTCTCTGTATGACAAGTAACAATGGTGTTACAGGTACTCTTGCTTGGCGGCACTCTAACGGGTTCAGTGGGGGAGCACAATAGAGGCATAAGCCTCTATTGAGTAAACTTTTGATGGCGTTATCGGTGTGATACTGGATTGTTATTTAAGCCCGACTAAACGTTGTCAAAATGCGATCTTTCCCACCTTTCTAGTATGGCAGAAAAGCTGCTCCGCAACTTTGCCCGCTTTGGAGTAAGAAGCTGTGCCCAAAGTTCGGCATATTGGTGGGATGGCATGGTTAACAAGGGAGATTATGGTTTGAGGGCAGTGAGCCATGGTGCCATGAATTCGGCGATTAACGGCTGCGCTTGGCGATTGGGGTGGATACCGTCCGCTTGCATCAGTTCAGGGTTTGGGGCAATGGGTACCATAAAAAAAGGCACTAAGGTAATTTGCTGTTCTTGTTGAAGATTTTTAAAGATCTGCGCAAACTGTTGGGCGTAACGAGGGCCATAATTGGGCGGCAGCTGCACCTCTGATAACAACACGTCAGTACCGGCTTGCTGACTGAGTGCCACAATCTCAGCCAAGTTTTTTTCCGTGATTGCCGGCGGGAAACCCCGCAAGCCATCGTTGCCCCCTAAAGCCACAAAGATCCATCGGGGTTGATGAGCCGTTAGCAGTGAAGGCAGACGCCGTAAACCACCACCACTGGTTTCACCGCTAACCGAAGCATTGATGATGTTGAGCTCTGGATAACGCTCCGCTAATAGAAAAACCCAACCGTGTTGCTCGTTCATGCCGTAGCTGGCGCTTAGGCTATCCCCTAGGATCAATATCGATTTCGCTGGGGTTACCGTTGTTGCGGCTATGGACTGACCGCTCCACCAACACAACAGCACCAATAAAAATGTAAAGGATTTCATTACCATGACCTCTGAGTTAAGCATTCCAGCAATTCAAGTGCAGGATCTGTGTCAAAAGGTAGCAACACTGGATGGGGCGCTGTCAATCTTAGATGGCATTAATCTGACGATAAATGAAGGAGAAAGCGTCGCTATTATTGGCGCTTCGGGCGCCGGTAAATCGACGCTGCTGGCGCTGCTGGCGGGGTTGGATCGTGCCACTTCGGGGGAGATCTTTATCGCCGGCCAGCCGCTACACCAACTTGATGAAGAGCAGCGCGCCGCCTTACGAGGTCAGTACGTTGGATTTATTTTTCAATCTTTTATGTTGGTGGATAGCTTAACTGCGCTTGAAAACGTGATGTTGCCTTTGGAGCTCACTGGGCGTGCACAAGTGACTCAGCAAGCACGCCAACTGTTAGAACGAGTCGGTCTGAGTGCGCGTTTGGATCATTTTCCGAATCAATTAAGTGGGGGCGAACAACAACGCGTTGCCATTGCGCGCGCCTTTGCCACAGCCCCAAAAATTTTATTCGCGGATGAACCTACGGGTAATTTAGATCACCTCAATAGCGCCACAGTAGAACAGTTATTGTTTGATTTAAATCAAGAGCAGGGCACAACCTTGGTGTTGGTGACCCATGATTTAGCGTTAGCCCAGCGTTGTCAGCGCCAACTCACCATGCAGGCCGGTCAATTGCATGAGGAGCAAGCATGAATCATCGCACTCTTGCTTGGCGTTTATTTCGGCGTGAATTACTGCGTGGTCAATTGCGGCTTATTTTGGCGGCCATTATATTGGCGGTGCTTTCGGTCACCTCGCTGGCCTTGGTCAGTGATCGCTTACAACAAGGCTTAAACCATGAGGTCAGTAAATTTTTAGCCGCAGATCGGATCTTACGTAGCCCTTCGCAAGTGCCAGAGGCGTTCTTGCAAGAAGCCGAGCGTATCGGGCTAAAGCAAGCTAGCGTGCTGGAATTCCAGTCGATGGTTTTTGTGGGGCAACAGCTGCAATTGGTAACGGTTAAAGCCGTCACCGAAGGCTACCCTCTAAAAGGGGAAATTACGCCACTAACCGAATTAACGACGCCATTACCAGCGCCGAAAAGTGTGT
>JAWXTX010000109.1:0-9195 GCA_044433165.1 Ferrimonas sp.
CTAAACAGGCTAAGCCATCCACGGCTTGATAGTGACCAAAATACACCTCTCCCATGCGGGCATCAATGGCACACAGCACCTGCGTTGCCCCTTGATCAATGGCCCCCTGCGCTAAGGCTGCTAAGTTCGATAACGGCAATACCGGTTTATCGGCACCTAAAGCCAAACCTTGCACCATGGCGATGCCAATACGGATCCCCGTAAAACTGCCCGGGCCACGGCCAAAGCCAATGACATCTACTTGCTTTAACCCAATCTGTGCTTGGGTTAACAACCCTTCAACCATGGGCAAGATGCGCTGGCTATGCTCTCGGGGGGCCTCAGTCGCTACTTGATAAAGTTGGCCTTGATGAAACAGCGCGGCCGAACAATTTTCAGTGGCAGTATCAAGAATCAAAATGGTTTCGGACATCAAAGTTCTCTTAATTTTGCTATGGCGTGTGCCAATTCGCGGGTGCGTGCCATGGGGGGAAGGCTGGTTAAAAATAGTTTCCCGTATGGCCGAGAAACCAAGCGAGGATCGCAGATCACCATAACCCCTTGGTCTTGCTCGCCGCGGATCAATCGACCCAGCCCTTGCTTTAAAGCAATCACCGCCTGTGGTAACAACACATCATTAAAGGGATCGCCATGACGGCGTAAAGCCGCGTCAGAGCGGGCTTTAATCAGTGGATCATCCGGCGGCGCAAAGGGCAGTTTGTCGATAATAACACAGCTCAAAGCCTGCCCTCTAACATCAATCCCTTCCCAAAAGCTGTAACTGCCTAGTAATACCGCATTTCCCAACAAAGTGAACTTTTGCAGCATTAAACGCTTAGAACCCTGCCCTTGAACCAGCAACGGTTGTGATACTCGCCGCACCAAAATCTGGCCAACTTGGTGCATCATCCGCAAACTGGTAAACAACAAAAAAGTACGACCATCGGCCGCCTCAATCAATTGTTCAGCAATTTGTGCAAGGTGCGCAGCGGCATTATCCGCTGAGGGTTCAGGCAGGCCACGTGGCACACAAAGCAGTGCTTGGCGCTGATAATCAAAGGGGCTATCAAGCAACAGTTGCTGCGGTTGTTGCAGCCCCATCGCTTGGGTGAAATGCTGAAATTGGTTAGCCACGGTTAAGGTTGCGCTGGTAAATATCCAACTGCCGCCTAACAATTGGTAGAGCGTGCGGCAGTGGCCCGCAACCGATAATGGGCAGCGACGCAGCACAAAGTGATGGGCGCTTTTATCCACCATTAATGCATCTTGAGTCGGCTGGCAAAACGCTTGCAAGCGCTGCTGGTAATCCACTGCAAAGTCATACAGCTTATCGGCATTTTGATCACGGCTTAACTGGCTACCAAGCAATTGCACAATGTGTTGCAACAGCACATCAATAACCTGAAACCCCTCAGCAACTTTGGGCTGCTGGCGTATTTGACGCCAATCGCGTTGTTCGTGGGATAGCGCATCATTAAAAGTGCGGATGCCATCGTTAAGCTGCTGGCTTAAACGCATTAAATCGGCGCAATCACGCAAAGGCCCTTGATACAAACGCCGCAATCCACGGCTGAGTTCATCCAAACCACTGCCACTGACGATTTCAGAGTAATGGCTTAAAGCCACATCCGGCAATTGGTGGGCTTCATCAAAAATAAACAACGTGCTTGAGGGCAAAATGGTGCCCAAATCCGCCTGTTTTAACGCCGCATCCGCAAAAAACAAATGGTGATTTATCACCACTAATTGCGCTTGTTGCGCTTCATCTCGGGCTTTTTTTAAGCAGCATCGTTCAAAGTCTGGGCAGCGGCGTCCCAAACAATTATCGCGGCTAGCGCTGGCATAACGAAACGCGATGGCGTCTTCAGGTACCGAGGTTACCTCAGCAAAATCGCCTCGTTGCGTACCACTGGCCCACGCTCGAAGCCGCATTAAATGATCAACCGTTTGCTCATCTTTAGGGAGATCACGCAAGCGCAGCTGCAAATGGTAATGGCATAAATAGTTGCGGCGTCCTTTTAATAGCGCAATTTTAGGCAGCGGTTGATTCGCTGGCAGTAACCCTTTTATTTGCGCCAAAATCGTCGGTAGATCTTTAAAAAAAAGCTGATCTTGCAAATTTTTACTGCCGGTACTCACCACGGTTTTACGGCCGCTTAATAGAGCAGGTAATAAATAAGCAAACGTTTTACCAATACCCGTACCCGCTTCTGCCACCAGTGTTTGCTGCTGCTCAATGGCTTGGCATATCGCTGCCGCTAACTGTTGCTGTACCTGCCGTGGCTGAAAACCCTTGATCCCTTGCGCCAAAATGCCATTCGCCGCTAAACCTTGTGCTACGGCTTGCTGTAACGTCGTCATGCTTCTACCCATAATTCGCAAAACACATTATCTCATAGGCATTGATAAAAAGCCGACAAATCCAAGTTGCAAGAAATGACACCATGTAATAATTTGCTAAATAACAAACCCAATAGTGCAACACATAAGCATCATACAGTTAATTAAATACGCGTATTTTCACTAGGAAGACCGTTGAATATGACATACCTAGCCAACAACAACTGGCACCATCACCACCATATTAAGCGGTAGCCGTTGGCATTTCGCTGATGGCTGCCATGTCGGCATCCGTCAGTGGCAACAGTCCCAAGTGACTACAAAACCCTGGCGAATGCTGGGGATTTTTGTTTTTAGTAGGGATAAAAAATGCAAAACACTCGCTTACGCATCGCAATGCAAAAGTCTGGGCGGCTCTCAAAAGAGACCGAACAGCTCTTAAAACGTTGCGGCTTAAAACTGAACTTTCGTGAAAATCGATTAATTAGCCCTGTGGCTAATATGCCCATCGACATTCTTCGAGTTCGTGACGATGACATCCCTGGGTTGGTAATGGATGGTGTCGTCGATCTGGGTTTTATTGGTGAAAATGTCTTAGAAGAGGAACGTCTAGAACGCCTTGCCTTAAAGCAGCCAACTGAATTTACTTGTTTACGGCGCATGGATTTTGGTGATTGCCGACTCTCTTTAGCGGTACCGGAAGAATGCAATTACCGCACAACCAATGACTTACAAAGCAGCCGCATTGCCACTTCTTATCCCAACTTATTACGACAATATTTAACCGAACGTGGCATTCAATACAGCAGCTGCATGCTCAAAGGCTCGGTCGAGGTTGCCCCACGTGCAGGGTTAGCCGATGCCATTTGCGATCTGGTCAGTACTGGCGCCACCTTAGAAGCCAATGGTCTCAAAGAAGTTGAAATTATTTTTGAGTCCAAAGCCACTTTAATTCAAGGGCCGCGGCCGCTCTCCCCTGCACAGCAACAAATGGTCGATAAACTGCTGCTACGCACCAATGGGGTGATCCAAGCCAAAGAGAGTAAATACATTCTCTTGCACGCCCCAAAAAATCAGCTGCAGCAAGTTATTGATCTGCTTCCCGGTGCGGAAAACCCAACCGTCTTGCCTTTAGCACACGATGACAGCCGTGTGGCCTTACACGTGGTCTCCAGTGAAACCCTCTTTTGGGACACCATGGAACAACTTAAGCAGTTAGGTGCCAGCTCAATTTTAGTGTTACCCATTGAAAAAATGTTGGAGTAAGCGATGCAAACCGTTATCTGGTCGGAACTGACCGAGCAAGAGCAGCAGCAGCTTCTCACCCGTGCGCCCGCGACTTGTGATCCCACCTTAGCCATCACCGTTTCAGCCATTTTGGCGAAGGTTCAACACCATGGCGATAAAGCGTTGGCAGAACTAAGCCAACAATTTGATGGTGGCTTACCAGAGCAGTGGTGTTTATTCGCAAGCGATATTGAGGTGTATGCCCAGCAAACACCAAAGGCCTTACAACAAGCCATTGATCACGCGCTTGATAACATTGAACGCTTTCACCAAGCGCAACAGCAAGCGCACTTAACATTAGACGTTCAACCGGGGGTTCGCTGTGAAATGCACAACGAAGCCATTGAAAAAGTTGGCTTATATGTCCCCGGTGGTAGCGCACCGTTAATCAGCACAGTGCTGATGCTTGCCAAACCAGCGCAGTTAGCTGGATGCCGCCAGCAGGTACTCGTTACCCCGCCACCACTGGACCCAGCTATTGCCTATGCTGCTAGCCGTTGTGAGATCGAGCGCATTGTCACCATTGGGGGCGCCCAAGCCATTGCCGCTCTCGCCTATGGCACAGAAACTGTGCCTAAAGTGGACAAAATTTTTGGCCCCGGTAGCCGCTTTGTTACCGAAGCCAAACAACAAGTACAACAGCAAGGGATCGCCATTGACATGCCCGCCGGCCCTTCGGAAGTGCTGTTGATCGCCGACCAATGGGCCAACCCTAACTTTATTGCCGCCGATTTACTCTCTCAGGCCGAGCATGGCAGCGACAGCCAAGTCATCTTAGTCACCGACAGCGCTACATTAGCCGCACAAGTCGCTCAAGCGGTTGCGGAGCAATGCGCGCAGCTAAACCGCGCAGAGATTGCTAACCAAGCATTAATGCACAGCAGCCTTATTGTCGCCGACAGCATCGCTCAGGCCATTGCCATCAGTAATGCGTATGGGCCGGAGCACTTAATTATCCAAACCGAAAAGCCTCGCCAAGTGCTCAGCCAAATCCGTGCCGCCGGCTCCGTCTTTTTAGGGCGCTGGAGTCCAGAGTCCGTTGGCGATTATGCCAGTGGTACCAATCATGTTCTGCCTACTTATGGCGCTTCCCGCACCGTATCCAGCCTCTCACTAGCGGATTTTCAGCGCCGTTTTACTGTTCAAGAATTAACAAAATCGGGGCTGCAAAGCCTGAGTCAAACCGTGATCAATTTGGCTGATGCCGAAGGCTTAGGTGCCCACGCTAACGCCGTTCGCATTCGTTTGGAGTCTGCCGATGACGCTCTGTAACCGCTTAGCTCGACCTGAAATCGTAGCGTTAACCCCCTACTCCTCAGCACGGCGTGAACACCAAGGTGGCACTCTCTTTTTAAATGCCAACGAATCACCATGGAATAACAGCAGCGTTGACAACCTCAATCGCTATCCAGATTGCCAACCCAGCCAGTTACGTCAACAATACGCGGCTTATGCCGGCGTCGCTCCAGAGCAGGTGCTAATTACCCGAGGTGCCGATGAAGGCATCGATCTACTCATTCGGGGGTTTTGTCGTCCAAGTCAAGACGCGGTAGGCTGCCTAACGCCCAGCTATGGCATGTATGCCATCAGCGCCGCCACCAATGCCGTCTGTTGTGAGTCGATCCCATGGACGCGTGATTATCAATTACCCCGCGACTTTGCCGAGCGTAACCAAAGCAACAAATTGGTTTTTGTGTGTAACCCTAATAACCCTACCGGCACCGTCATTGCGCCCCATGCCATCGCCCAATTGGCCACGCAACTGCCTGATTCTCTGCTGGTGGTGGATGAAGCCTACATTGAGTTTTCGCCATCACTCAGCGCAATCTCCCTGTTAGCGGCACACCCTAATTTAGTGATCCTACGCACCCTATCTAAAGCCTTTGGCTTAGCTGGGGCTCGCTGTGGTTTTGTGCTTGCCAGTAGCGACATCATCGCCCTATTAGAAAAAGTGATTGCGCCCTACCCCGTATCAGAGCCGGTTAGCCAATTAGCCTGCTTGGCCACCAGCGCCCATGGTCTTGAATTAATGCGCCAACAGGTACAGCAACTAAACCAATTACGCGAACAATTCTGCGATGGCTTAAGTCAACTCTCCTGCGTGAAATGCCTGCTGCCCAGCAATGCCAACTTTGTGTTGTTCCAATGCCACAGCCGCCAACAGGCCGAACACCTCTACCAAGGGCTTATTCAACAAGGGATCTTAATTCGCCGCTACCAGCAAGCGGCATTATCCGGTTGGCTGCGTGTCAGCGTCGGCGACGCACAACAAATGGACACACTGATGCAGCAATTAACGCAACTTAACGCCGAAGCCAGCCAGTTACACGCCACCCGCAAGGAGTACTCATAATGCGCCAAGCCATCTTATTTATTGATCGCGACGGCACCTTGGTTGAGGAACCCGCCGTCGATAAACAGCTCGACAGCCTAGAAAAACTGAAATTGGAGCCCATGGTGATCCCCGCGTTACGGCAACTGCAACAAGTAGGCTTTACTTTAGTTATGGTTTCGAATCAGGACGGCTTAGGCAGCGATGCCTTCCCCCAAGCCGATTTTGATGCACCTCACAACGCCATGATGGCGCTGTTTGAAAGCCAAGGGATCCACTTTGCTGAAGTGCTGATCTGCCCCCACTTTGAGCACCAGCAATGCAGCTGTCGCAAACCCAAACTGGGGTTAGTGCAGTCCTATTTAACCGAAGGGCGAGTGGATTTTGCGCGTTCGGCCGTCATTGGCGATCGCCTAACGGATCTGCAACTGGCGCAAGCCATGGCCATTCAAGGCATCCAATACGATCCCAAACGCACCCCTTGGCCAGCCATTGTGGCAATGCTTACCGGCCAAGACCGCATCGGCCAAGTACACCGTGTCACCAAAGAAACCGACATTGCCATTGAGGTCAACCTCGATAAAGTCCGCCCCAGCAACATCCATACTGGCATCGGTTTTTTTGATCACATGCTCGACCAAATTGCCACTCATGGCGGCTTTGGGCTCACCGTGCAAGTACAAGGCGATCACCACATCGATGATCACCACAGCGTGGAAGACACCGGCCTTGCCCTTGGCCAAGCGCTGCGTCAAGCCCTTGGAGACAAACGCGGTATTGATCGTTTTGGTTTTTCGCTGCCAATGGATGAAGCCCAAGCCCAATGCTTATTAGATCTGTCCGGTCGCGCTCATCTGCGCTTTGAAGCCCAATTTAACCGCGATGCCGTCGGTGGCCTAAGTACAGAGATGGTGCCGCATTTTTTCCGCTCATTAGCCGATGGCATGGCTTGCACCTTGCACTTATCCGTCAATGGCGAAAATGAACACCATAAGGTAGAAGCGCTGTTTAAAGCCTTTGGCCGAGCCTTACGCCAAGCCATTCGCAAGCAAGGCGATGCCCTGCCGTCCTCCAAAGGGGTGCTGTAATGACCGTGATTATTGATACCGGCTGCGCTAATTTCGCCTCCGTGCAATACGCCCTCACCCGTTTAGGGCATCGGGCAATCATCAGCGCCAATCCCAACATCATCCTCAATGCTGAACGGCTGATTTTACCGGGCGTAGGTGCTGCGCCAGCCGCCATGGCGCATCTGGCTGAAAAACAGCTGCTGCCAGTACTGACTCAAATACAACAACCTCTGTTGGGGATCTGCCTCGGCATGCAGCTGCTCGGCGAATATTCCGCTGAAGGCCAATGCGCACTCAGTGGCTTACTGCCCCAATCGGTAAACCGCTTAGCCGGTGAAGGGCTACCCCTGCCCCATATGGGCTGGAATCAACTGACGGTGAGCGATCACCCTCTCTTTCACGGCATTCACAATGGCGATTACGTTTATTTTGTTCATAGCTACGCCATGGCCATAGGCGCAGACACCCTAGCTCAATGCCACTATGGCCAAGCGTTCTCAGCCGCCGTTGGCCGCAACAACCTCATGGGGGTGCAATTTCACCCCGAACGCAGCGGCACGGTTGGTGCCAAGCTGTTAAATAACTTCATGGAGCTACGCTTGTGATCATCCCCGCCATTGATTTAATTAACGGCCAAGTGGTGCGTTTACAGCAAGGCGACTTTCAGCAAGTCACCCAATTTGATCTCGACCCCAGCCAACAGCTACACCACTACCAACAAGCCGGCAGCCAGCAATTGCACCTTGTGGATTTAGATGGCGCCAAAGATCCTCAACAGCGCCAATTCGCCACCATCGAGCGGATAGTTTCTCGCCTAAACACCCCCATTCAAGTTGGCGGCGGCATACGCACGGAAGCGGAATTAACCGCACTCTATGCTCTGGGCGTCAACCGCGTTGTTATTGGTTCATTGGCCATTTTACAGCCCAATCTCGTCGCCGCTTGGGTTGAACGCTACGGCCCAGAGCGGATCACCATCGCCTTAGATGTTCGCCTAAACGCACAAGGCGAGCCAGAGGTACTCACCCATGGCTGGCAACGTGGCTCTGGCACCCCGCTAGAAAGTGCGTTAGCCCCCTTAATGAGCGCCGGTTTGCGTCATGTGCTCTGCACCGACATCGAACGCGATGGCATGCTAAACGGCCCGAATCTGGCACTCTACCAACGGCTTATTCAACGCCACCCGCAGATCCTCTGGCAAGCCTCCGGCGGCGTACACGCCCTAACCGATATCCGCGCCCTAAAACAGATGGGCATTGGCGGCATTATTATTGGCAAAGCGCTATTAAACGGCACCTTTACTATTGCAGAGGCACTCACATGCTGGCAAAACGGATAATTCCTTGTTTAGACGTACGCGCCGGCCAAGTGGTGAAAGGCGTGCAATTTAAAAACCACCAAATTGTAGGAGAAATTGTCCCGCTGGCGGCACGTTATGCCGCAGAAGGCGCGGATGAGCTGGTGTTTTACGACATCACCGCCAGTGTGGATGGCCGCACCGTTGATAAAAGCTGGGTAAGCCGTGTTGCCGAACAACTTGACATCCCTTTTTGTGTGGCTGGCGGCATAAAAAGCGTGGCCGATGCCGCCCAAATTCTGGCCGATGGCGCGGATAAAATCTCAATTAACAGCCCTGCCTTGGCCGATCCGGATCTTATTAACCGCTTAAATGACCGCTTTGGCCGCCAGTGCGTAGTGGTGGGCATAGACTCGTGGTATGACCCAGTACACCAACAATATCGGGTAAAACAATACACCGGCTCGGAAGCCAGCACCATTGAAGCGGGCTGGCTGACGGTTGATTGGGTCGCCGAGGTGCAGCGCCGTGGTGCCGGTGAAATTGTATTAAACACCATGAACCAAGACGGTGTACGCGGCGGTTACGACATTCCACAGCTCAAACAAATACGGCAAGTCTGTCACGTTCCGCTGATCGCCTCTGGCGGTGCCGGTACTTGCGCACACTTTGCGCAAGTATTTAACGAGGCGCAAGTGGATGGCGCCCTTGCCGCCTCGGTATTCCACCAACAACTGATTGCCATTCCCGCACTCAAGCACTATTTACAGCAACACTCTGTGGAGATCCGCCCATGACCGCCCCTCGCTCGAACACCGCAGCGCCTCTAATCGCGCCTGTCATTAACTGGGAAAAAGTAAACAACATGGTCCCCACCGTGGTTCAAAACC
>JAWXTX010000110.1:0-8712 GCA_044433165.1 Ferrimonas sp.
TCAGCAATGCGGGTAATGGAAACACCCCCACGGGCGTGGGGAAGACACCAATATATTGTAAAAGAACAATGAAGAACACCTATATCTTGTTATTTTGGCGTTTTAAGGGTTTCGACTATTAATTGCAGGCCAGATAGCATCATAATTGGCTTTCTCGGCTCGCCTCGATAGCGAATTTCATAACCCGGCGGTGCAGGCATAGAGCGGAACACCATCAAACCAGATTCTGTCGGACAATGTGTCATTAGGTAATCCACTACTTTATTTGCCACCGCATCAGTCACACCAGAGACATACACATTAGCCCGCGGCTCAATAAACCATAACTTCATCCGTCCTCGAACCGCGGGAGGTAAATCATTGGCGAGTACGACGAGCACGTTTACCTCCCATTAATTGATTGATATCCGAACCGATTTGTTCCAACAACCGCATATGGATTACCCGCTCCCTAAAAGCACTAGCAACTTTTCGTTTATCGTATTGCCCTGCCATCTCGCGCGTTAAGCTAAAAGCCAAATCAATGCAAAGATGCTCTTTATATAAATCAGCTAGATCATAAACAAAAGGTAGCGGACTGCCAGAATGAATAAAACCGATATGAGGCGAGTAACCCATGGCATGCACAGCAGAGCAAATAATGCCATATAAGGCTGCGTTGCATGCCGTTAATATCTGGTTAGTGACATCCCCCAAAACAAACTTACCAGGGGTATATTGACGCCCTTTCCAGCCGACTTGGTATTGCTGAGCTTTTTCTTGATAAAGGCTCTTAACTCGATAGCCTTCCATTCCCATCATGCTGTTTAACGTTTTGCCTTCCAAATCAGCTTCTGGAAAACGCTTTTGGAACATCATTTTAGCCACTTTTAAGGCGGATTCAGGCTCGGCGGCTAACTGCATTTGACGCATGAAATTACGCGTATCTGCCGTTGCCAAAAAGCCTGCAGCATAAAACAGCAGGCTATCCTCTCCAACCCAACAGATAGCACAATTCGCTGCCGTAGTTGTTTTTACGGCTTCATGAGTAACGGTGGTTCCCGGCCCTAATAGCAATGTATTTAACGTTGCTACAGGAATGGGTACCACGTTTGCATCAGCATCCACCCATTTTATGCTGCTGTCATCCACCTCTAGGCGGCCACGCTCCAAATAAAGATAAGGGTATTTATCTTTCACTTGAGGCAACGTGTCTCGTGTTACTTTGACAAATAAACGCTGCCCTTTAGCCATTATTCTACGTCCAATATAGTAACTTGACGTTCTTGATAACGCTTTTGTTCACCAAACTGCAGCGGCACATCATTTAGGGTGAGGATCTCCCCTCCTTCGTGCTGCCCTTCACGTACGACATAGCTTAAAGCGCGTTGTTTTTGTTTAGCGAGTTGGTGAGCGCACTGCCAAGCTTGATTTAAAGTGGGGTATACCCCTTGATAGATAAGCTCGGTTGGTACGCAATTTTTACGGCCTAGGTAGAGATCCCATATGGGTTGTTGTAAAGCCGCAATAAGCATCTCTTCTTGTTTTACCGGTATCTCTAACGCAACAGCAAAAGCGTGATCTTGCAAATAATCGCGATAGGTCATTTTGGTGCCGCCTCCAACCGCTTTTTTGCCTAATTCGGTTTTTGGTATTAACAATGATTGCCATGGATCGGCGGCATTATATCCGCTCCCGACCATCTGAAAATCTCGCAGGATCGGGGGCGATAATGCCATGCTAGTGTTAGGTAGGAATGCTTGTACTTCCATTAACATAGGCGCCATTTGTTGCAGCCATTGTTGCTCTGTTCCTGCCACTCCTCGAGCGCAGCAAAGCAACCCAAGCACCCCTGATCGCGTTGGGAAATGTAAGGTTTCTCGCACGCCAAAGCGTGCATCGTGCCCCCACGATTGCAGGGGCCCTTCCAGCCAGAGCAATAGATAGCGATTGGCTTGAGTCATTTCCCCGCTCCTTTATAAGTGGCTTTGCAAATCACAAATAAGCTGGTCAATGTTGTAGGCTGGATTGTCACCCCACTGGTAGCTACCAAGTTTGCCAAACAGTGAACCGGATATCGCTTCTCGATGCGCTAGCCAATTTTGCAACGCGGCTTTACTTGGGGACAAATAGCCTTCATGGCGCGCAACAACAGGCTGCTCAAAGGAGGCTTGCAAACCTTGTCCTGTGCGTACCAGTACATGGGCAAAATCCCATGGACAGGCACCAGCTTGGGTAGTTTGACGCGCTTCTGGCACCGCCACATATAATGCTTTAACGAAAGCTTCTACGGCTTTGGGTATATCCGCATCTGCTCCTAATGTTTGTTGTAACTGGCCAACATCAAGGCTGATGTAACGGTAATAGGTGGCAGAGTTATACTCTAAAGCCCCCATATGAGCAGAACCGCTTTCATCGGATCTTTTGCAATCGTCAACGGCTGTAAAAAATTCCAGTTCATTACTGACTTTGTGCGTAGAGATGGCATGAGCGAACGAAGCTGCTGCTTCAATATTCATTTCCGGCGCTTTTGCTACCATGCGGCCAAACAAGGCGATATCTAAAGCGTCGAGGTTCTGATTAAAGGCTTTTTTAGAAAGTTTAATCAGCTCTTTATCTTTTAATACTGAAGCATCAAATTGTTGTTCTGCTGCATATTCCGCAAAGTAACGTGCCTCTGTTGAGCTAACAAACAATAATGTGTCATCGGCAAAAAAATCGGCCATTTTTTTGCCGCATGCTTGTGCCTTTTCTGGTTCGGCTCCTAATTCAAGGCAAGCTTGGCTCAACAAGTCCGTTACTTTTTTGGTACGCACACCTAATTGGATACCAAATTGCGACATGGCAAGGCGCACTTGACGTTTCCAACATTGTGAAGAGACGCGGGCACGAGAAACGCCACCAATCATGGCAGATTTTGGGGCACCAACATCATCGCGATTTAAGCAGGTAACAGGAAAAGACTGTAAAATATGAAACTCAATGCGCAAGCGTTTTGGTATTGTTGTCATAACTATTTCCTTAATGCTATTGGTTATAAAAATGGATTGTCTAATAAGGGAATGATTTGCAGTAAACCGCAGCCAAAAGCACGGCCTTTACCAATCCCTTGCTGAAAGCTTTGAGCAAAGCGAATGGGATTGGTTACCGTGAGTGTGCCTTGTATATGTGCTTTGTTTAGCGTGATGATTGCGCCATTTTTATAGGGAAATTGCTGCACTTCTATTTTGTTTACTTGCAGCTGATGAGGGTTGGCTTGAAAACCCCAACTCGATACTGCTCGTTCGCAAAACCACGCGGATATGGCTTCTCGGCCAATAACGGCTATGCGTTTCCCTGTTTGGCTATCTTTGCGCACAGGGTTTACTTGCACGCTAAATTGGTAGTGTTGGTGCCCCCAAAAACTCGGATCAACGGTTTTTGTCACCACCTCACCATACTGACCATCAATGGCTGTTAATGGTGCCCGATTCGATAAAATAAGTACTTTACGCCCTCGTGCATCGCCACCTTGATCCGCATAAACCAAACCACTTGGGGTATGTTGTTTCGCCTCTGAACTTCGTATATCGGTAAAGAGACTATAAATCACGCGATGCAGTGAATAAGGATCTGTTATTTTTAATGCACGTACATCCCGAATATTTAAATGCAGCGCACTGGCGAACAATTGGCTCATGCTTGTTCCCCTTCTAATGGGGTTGTTCTACGGTAAAATTGCTGTGCCCATTGTGCGCAGATCCGCTCACGCCCTTGGCTTGAAAAGTAGGTAAGATCTTTAAGCAGCATGCTGTAATTTAGGGCAATGCCACGGCTGTGGATAAGCGTTAATAGCGGCCGTAATATGCGACACAATTCTGGGGTATCAGTGCAGGCTAAGACACGTCGCAGCCGGGCTTTGGCTTGAGCTGAACGATTGCCATCCTCATAACAGGCGGCAATCGCGTGGCCAAGTGTTAAAGCACCATCAGCTGATGGCTTTGCTTTGGCTAAAGCAGCACCAATTAAGCAGTAAGGCAAACGCTGCCATGGTTTTTCTAAATCAATCCCAAATTCCGCCAATATTTCCCAGCTTTGGTATTCGGTTGCTGGGTTATCTGCCCGCCGTAAACGTGCACTAAAGCCGGTATCTTGCTGAGTTTTGCGAATAACATAATCCACAAAATTAGCGGTTTTATCCGCATACTTAAGGGGGGATGAAACACAATTATCCATGAGTTCACTCTGCGTTATTATGTTTAGAGGTGCCAAAAAAAAGTGGTTGCGGCCGATTTTGTGCCCATGCATCTAATTGCCGCACGCTGTTTCGTGGGCATTGGGCATCAAAAATAAATAACAGGTAATGACTAAACCTTTTTCGTAGTTCGCGACGTTTTGTTTCAGCTTCTTGGCCTGTTCCACTTGCATCTATCAGTTGTTGAGCATGCCGTTCACACTGTTGCCAAAATAATCCACTTGCGCGTTTGGCTTGCTCATCAACAAACGTTTGGGCTTTACCAGTACCAGATTTATCAATGTCCGATAATTCTCGGTAATAGCGAACAACGGCACTCCAGAGATTTTTTTGCAGCTTATCTAGGTGCAACATTTCTTGTTTTAATATTTCCCAAAAAGCGCTGTTGAGTAATTCCGAGTCCAGCTCTAATAAAGAGTCGACGTAATTATCTGTACCAGAAACATATTGCTCCCCAGCATTACTGCTTACTCGCAATCCGCCTGACCATACGGCAAAAATGCCATCCATCTTGCTGATGCGGCCAACGCTGCAACGCAACTGTGGGGTGTCGAAGCCGTTGCTTTTTCCTTGCTCTAAAAATTGCAAAAGAGAGGTGAGTTCTCGCCAAGGGCGTTTGTTAGGATCAACCCAGAGCGCTTTCGGCTTCTTCTGTGAAAAATCAATGGCAACGCTCGGATCTGCTCGCCCATTTAAATAATCCGCGTGGGCGATGCCGTCGGTGTAATGCATGCCACCTTCCGCCAGTAAGCAAAATTTACTCAACGGTACCAAACGGCCAATTAATGATTCTCTTAGCGCCCGTGCAATATCATCGTCTTCGCCTGTTGGCATGCGTTCCCACGGCGCCTGCCCAAGTGTTCCATACATGGATGATGCTTGCAGATCTTGCTGTGTGAATAAATTCAGCCAAATACTTTCAACAATGCTGCTGCCCTGCCAAAAAGAGTGCAGTAGTCCCATATAACACACAGCAGGCCCTGCCTTACCGCTTGCTGGCTTACCTTTGTCATTCGATTTGTTTTGATAGCCAGTACTTAATACAACCGAGTTGTCGGTTTTTTTCCCAGCAAGCCCTAGTGCCATTTGAACGATGAGCACCATAGCGGCTTCCGCATCACTGTAATGCGTTTTACGCTGCGTTTGGGTTAAGACCGTTGTATTACCGCTACTTATCTCTGGCGATAAGGCGCCAAATGGTTGAATTTTAGCTGCTGCAATGCTCGGAAACTGTAAAAACGGTTGCTCGCCATACAGATAAAAACGGCTGTGCCATTGCGCTAAATAGGCAAGACAACGTTCTGCCATACCTTGCCAACCCAACTGTTGCCAGTCGTTATCATCCGTCGGTGTTACGGCCGACTGGGCAATGGCTAACAACAATTTCGTGATTGCAATTTTTTGGATTGGATTGCCTGCCAAGGCAGGTAATTGGGGATCAGCAAAGAGCTGTTTTAAGCTCACCATGGTGTGTCCTGTCACTGGGACCCACGGTTCATCTATTAAATTATATTGGTTTACCATTGGTGTTCCTTGTGGCCAAGTGATAGATGAGTAATGTTGCGATACCCAAGATCGGTCCGATAGGCTAAATGGGTATTTTTTGCGGCTGGTGCCCCCCCATCGGGAGTGCGTAAATCGCCGGCATCGTCCACAATCGCCAAGCGCAATACGGCTTCGCCATGTGTGGGATCGCCCAAATAAAACAGGTGTTGTAAATGCCATTTTTGTAGTTGTTCTAATGGCATGGGATCTGGGCTATTCGCCGGACTAACACGAACCAATTGCTGGTGAAGCAACATCGCTTTTTGACGCCATTGTTCGGCACTGAGTTGGTGGCGCTGATGTGGAAATTGCACCATTTCATCATTCAACAAGCGCACATGCGTTTGACCATGTTGACTTTGGATAGATCGCACCAATAACACATCTATGGTTGCTTGATCACTGTGTCGGGTTTCCGCTTTGGACTCTGGCAGAGTTTTACCGGCTGGCGCGAGTGTTAATCGCGCTAATGCTTGTTGTGCTTCCTCGCCTGTACGTTTGCTCGTTCCTTGTTGCAACTCAGCCAATAATCTAGCCCAGTGCCCTTGCTCAGAGCGGTCGGCATAGGTTTTATCGATAATAGGACGAATCATCGATGGCAAGTTAAGGGCTGTTAATGACTGCCAAACTGCTAAAGAGCGGCATAACACATAGGGAGCATAAATTAAGGCACTGGCACCAAAGGCTTGAGCTGGGTTTGCGAGGGCTTCTTCTAATTGAGGCGTTAGCAACCAACATTGCGGTTGTGCGGAGGCCGCGCGTGGGGTGGATTTATGACGCCAGAGCCGACCGATGCGCTGCAGTAACATGTCGCTGGGGGCAAAACGGCTGATGAGAAAATCGGCATCGATATCCAACGATTGTTCTAATACTTGAGTCCCAACTAGAATTCGTCCACGAGCTTGGCGTTGTGGCCAACCTGCTTCGCCAAAACAATCCACCCATTTTTGTTCGTGTTGTTGCCGATGTTGGGGGGTAAAACGTGAATGCAATAAGCCTACTTCACAACCCATTTGCGTGGCTTTGGCTGCTAAATCTAAATAGCGCTGTTGCGCTTCAGCAACGCTATTTTCAATCCATAAAACTTGTTCGCCGTTTTCAGCTCGAATTAAGGCTTGCTCTAACGCCTGCGCCAAACAGGCACAATGCGTAAGCATAATGGGATGGCCGTCTGCTACGCTTACGGCGATTTCTGTTGCTTGTTCTGCGTGATTTGCTCGCGCCGTAATTAATGGGTAATGGGGGCTTAAGCAAGGTGTTTGCATTAATGCAGTACGACGGCTTTGGCTTAGGGTGGCGCTTAAAATAATGACGCTGCAGCCCACTTGAGGCAAAAACGTGACAAGTTCATTCAGTAATGTGCTGGTATATAAGTCGTAGCTATGTACTTCATCTAAAATAACTACCTTACCCGCTAAACCAAATGCCCGAACAAAGCCATGTTTTACATTCATGACTGCCATTAGAGCTTGGTCAATAGTACCTACAGCAAATGGCGCTAATAAGCCTCGTTTTTTTTGATTAAACCATGCTCCGCCTGGTTGCCCTTCCTCCCCTAATTCCGTATCAACTAACCATGCGCCAGAATGCAATAAAAGCGCACGATGTGGGCAGGAAGGTTCGGTGATTTGAGCTAAAAATTGATTAAAACGGTCATATATTTTATTAGAGGTAAGCTGCGTTGGCAGAGCGAAATAAATACCATTGGCTTGTTGTTTTGTTAACAGTTGATAAGCCGCATAAAGTGCTGCTTCGGTTTTTCCCATTCCCATTTGCGCTTCTAAAATATAAACGCCAGGGCCATCAATTTGATTAAAAAAGTGCGTTTGAGCGACTCTGGGCTGCATTTGCAATTGCTGAGGGTCAAATATCTCTGCAAAAGATAAATTGGCTCGAATGGACAATGGTGCAAAGCCCGCATCCGCAATAGCTTGGTCTAAATGCTCTTGCCACGGTTGATGTGGGTTCGTAAACCAACTGCCTGATCCTATCCAATCTGCTACAGAGGTTAACCCTGCAAGTACTCTGGCTTGAGCCACGTTATCCAACTGTGGCCAATCACATTGAAAATATGCTTTTAATGCGTCAACGAGTTGCTGTCGCTGATGCTGCCATGCGACCCCACCAAACACTTCAGCGTTACCACGTTTATCTGCCACGTTAGGGCTAAAACCATGATGCTGACCAATAATTTCAGCAATATACTTTGGTGTGTTCAACTGCAGGGCACAGGCTTGGCTTACCCCTGCATGCCCGCCCCATTGAGATTCAAGATGGGGCAATGCACCTTCTAGTTCTGGCCGTTGGTGGTAATTAATGCCGCACGCTTGATATAGCTTAGCAGTAAATGATGGGCTTACTTTACCAATATCATGCGCAGCAGCAACTAATTCTGCTCCGTTTGGAAAAAGTTGTTTTTTAATAAATGACGGGTAATAGGAAATTAATATACGAGCGATTTCACCAACAATTTGGCAATGGTTATAAACAGAATGACCGAGAGCCACTTGACCATTCGGTTGTTGCCACGTTTTAGCTGGACACAGATTAAAGTCAATCGCACGGGTTATATTGGGTATGTTATGTTTATTTTTAATCCTTCGCATTAATAAAGGTCCAATCTATTGCGAAATTTAAATAAATAAACATGTACACCAATAGACATGCATGTTTATCGAACCTAATTAAATTAACCGTTTGTTTGATTGGCAACTATCAACTTTCTGCAAGCATGAGCAATTCGTAGCAAAAATAAATTCTTTGATATGCTGCCATGGTATTTTTGTTTTGTTTGAACAAGATCACGTTACGATAAAATCTAAATTAATATTAGTAATAGAAGCTATTGTGGGGCAGGGCAAGATCATGGATGTTTCTTGACCACTTTTGACGTCTGATTGACCCACAGATCAGTCTGTGATCTTATGCTCTCTTTTTCGGGAGCATCAGCATGG
>JAWXTX010000111.1:0-8684 GCA_044433165.1 Ferrimonas sp.
TGCTGATAACTCATGGTAGTACTGCTTGTTTCTTTGGCGAGAAGAGCGTACCACTTTCAGCAGTTGGCCTCCTCTTCTACGCCTGTCCATGAATGTCGCACTTATTATCTGAATTTAGGATCGAGTATGGATAACACTTTCGATAAATAAGCAATAATGTAGAAGTCCGCTTGATTTTGTCCTGATGGATAGTCGTTTAATAAGTGATAAAGTGATTGATCGCAAATCAATTTAAATGCATGATTTTTTGAAAAAACGAAAACCTTATCTACGATGGATGTGTTTATCTTATAAAGTTCTTTTAAACCAATATTTTCCGCATCTACAAATATAATTTTCATTATTTCATTAAGTTCATTCCATTGTCTTCTCCGAATCTATTCCATTGTTTTTCCTTTGGCAAGGGGATGTTTTATGGTGATTTTAATCCATAAAATATCCCGTTTAATATATTTGATTTATTTATCAGTGCATTATAAATATATGATTACAAGCGATGTTGTTCTCGATATTTATCTACCCAGAAAACCGTTGCAGCACAGACGGCAACGGGCATTACAATCAGATTAATTAATGGGATGGCGGCAGTGAAGGCGCAAATACCACCAAAGGTGAAGGCTCGAAAGCGTTGCTGGCCCAATGCTGCTAACATGCGGTTAAAGGGTACTTTGTGGTTATCAAAGGGGTAGTCTAAATATTGAATGGCTAACATCCATGCTGAAAACCCAAACCAGAGAAAAGCACCTACGCCAGGGAGAAATATCAGTAATATAAGAAACAGCAATGCCCGAGGCAGATAATAGGTGAGTTTAGTGAGTTCCCGTTTAAGTATTCTAGGCGTATCTTTAATTAAGTCGATGATCCCGTCATCATTTAATGGCTGGTTCGTTAGGTATAACTCCACTTTTTCCGCCAACAGGCCATTAAATGGAGCGGCAATAAAATTCATGACAATGGTAAACAAATAGGCCGCAGTAAGAATAAAGGAAGCAAACAACAAAGGCTCCAAGAAGAAGCCAATCCAGCTTAAATAGCTTGGCAGATGCGATATGGTAGATGCAACTATGCCATCTATTTTCTGAAAGAGAAAAGTAAAAGCAATGCTAAAAAGCAAGAGATTAATCGCCAACGGGATCAGCACAAAACGGCGTAATCCAGGCTGCCGGATCAGCGTTAAACCTTGCAGAAAATAGTGCAAGCCAGTGTGGTAAGGAGAGGCCGCCGATTGATTCATAACTTATTAATAATAAACAGTGATAGCACACATTGTGTGGTGCCCTGTAGCCAGCGTCAACCGGAAGCTGTGACAAGCGACCACTGGCGGTGGTAAGGTGGCGCCCTATTTTTATGGTTAACCGCCCACGCTAGAGTTCATGCGACTTAAATACATCAAACTTGCGGGATTCAAATCCTTCGTCGATCCCACTAAAGTCGCGTTTCCAAACGCTATGACAGCCATCGTTGGCCCAAACGGTTGCGGCAAATCCAATGTGATTGATGCCGTTCGTTGGGTATTGGGTGAAAGCAATGCAAAGAACCTGCGCGGTGATGCGATGAGCGATGTCATTTTTAATGGCTCGACCGGGCGTAAACCGGTGTCATTGGCCAGCGTGGAATTGGTGTTTGATAATCAATCTGGGCGCTTGCAAGGTCCTTATGCGAGTTACCGTGAGGTGTCGGTTAAGCGCCAAGTGAACCGTGATGCCGTTACGCGTTATTTTTTAAATGGTGTTCAGTGCCGGCGTCGAGATGTCACTGATCTCTTTATGGGAACAGGGCTTGGACCTCGTAGTTACGCCATTATCGAACAGGGAACGGTCTCACGTTTAATTGAATCAAAGCCCCATGAATTACGGGTTTTTATTGAAGAAGCAGCGGGGATCTCTCGCTATAAAGAGCGACGCCGAGAAACCGAGAATCGCATCCGCCATACGCGGGATAATTTGGCTCGTTTGGCAGACATTCGGCTGGAATTAGGAACTCAAATCGATAAGTTGCAAAAGCAAGCGGCAGAGGCGTTGAAATATCGCCAGTTCAAGCAGCAAGAACGCACATTGCAAAGCCAGATCACGGTATTACGTTGGCAACAGTCAGATCAGCAGAGCCAGCGTGTGGCTGCCCAACTAACGCAATTATCGCAACGTTTACAAGGGTTAGAGCAAGCGGAGCAGGGCGGGAGCCAGGTGCTGCAGTTACAGCAGGCTAAAGCCGATTTAACGGCCCATATTCAGCAGGTACAACAACAACGTTTGCAAAGCAGTACGCAGATCAGCGCGCTTGAGCAGCAATGGCACAGCCACCAAGAACGTCAACAGTTATGGCAACATCAGTTACAAGTAGACTTGGCGAAGCTTGCTGATGCAAACGAGCGGTACCTGCAATTACAACAAACGGCAGAGCAATTGTGCTCGGCTATTGAGCTGCGCGCCCCTTTGTTAATGCATCTTAACGCGCAACGACAAACGTTAGATGCCCAGCTTCAGCATCAAGAACAGCGTCAATTGCAATTAGATAAGCAACGCGACCAAGCATTACAGCAGCAAGCGGAAGCCGATAAAGCGCTGGAACGCAGTCAAGCCTTAGGCCAGCAGTTAAAGCATGAGCAGCAATTACGCCAACAACAGCTGGCGCAATTACAACAGCAACAAGAGCAGTTAGGGCTTACAGCATTAGGGGAACAACTCCAGCAGGCGCAGCAGCAACAGCAGTTGGCTGAGGCACAATATCAACAGGCGCAGCAGGATTTAGAACAAGCTGAAAAAATGGGTAATCTAGCCCAGCAACAACGGCAACAACAGCAGCAATTACAACAGCAGCTCCAACAGCAACAGCACCAGCATCAAGCGCAAATTGGCGCCATTGAGACGCTGTTGCAAAATCAAGCAGCCCCCTTGCCTGAGGCGTTACAGCAGCAGCCGCGCCTGTGGCAGCAAGTTGTCGTTCAACCGCAATGGGCGCAAGCGCTTGAAACGGTGATGGGCGCCGCGTTACAAGGGTTAGTGATGCCCGTTGAAACCTTGCAGGCAACCACGGAAGTTTCGTTACCGGCAGGAAGTTGGTTTTTTGCTGAGCAGATGGCATGCGGTGCAGATAGGTTGCCGTACACCCCTCTTCGCTCGTGGCCCACACTGTCTGACAAGGTAAGCTGTGGTACTTTGAATTTAGCACCATGGCTTAACCATGTTTATTGCGCTGCCGATGAAGTGGAACGTCAACAATGGTTAAGCCATTGTTTGCCCCATGAATCTGTCGTGCTTGCCGATGGAAGCTGGGCTGCGATGGGGGCGCGATTAAGTGCTGGTCAGCTTACACGGCCGCCACTAACCGAGTTGCATCGCCAGCAGCAGCAACTGCAAGCCGAGGAGCAACAATTAACTCAACAACTGCAGTTGGGGCAGCAACAACTGGCGCGGGATGAGCGTGCGCTTTACGAAGCAGAAGCACACCTGTTGGCGTATCGTCAGCAAGCGCAGCAAGCTCAAGAGCACCGTTTTACTCAGCAATCACACTGCGATAAATTGCAGCAACGGTTAGAGTTATTGCAACAGCAGCAACAGCAATGGCAACAACAGCAGCAACAGTTAATTGTGACCGAACAGCAAGCACAAGCCGCCCAGCAGCAGTGTGAACAGCAGCAACAGCAAGCTCAGGCCCAACTGCAACAAGCCAATCTGTTTGTTGATGAGAGTCAAACCGTTCTGCTTGAAACTCGTTTATCTTTAAAAACGGTTCGTCTTACGCACGATGAAACGCAGCAGCAGTTACAGCAACAGCAGTTGCGGCAACAAACGGAAGAAGCACAGCTAGCAGCAACAACCGAACAAGTCGAGCATGCTCAGCAACAGGTGCAGCAGTGGCAACAAAGCATTGAACAACTGCAGCAACAATTGCAGCAAGCCGATGCACCAGAGCAGCAACGCCAATTGCAATTAACCGAGCAGCGTCAGCAGTTATCGCAGGCCGAAGCCCAATTACTGATTCAGCAACAGCAATTGGCTGATCTTGAAGGCCAATTACAGGCAACCTTAGAGAGCCAGCGCGGTCACCAAGAACAGCGCCATCAATTGCAACAACAACAGGCCAAATTGCAGGCGGAGCAGCATGGCCATCAAATTAAAGCGCAAGGGCAATTAGAGCGATTGGCTGACAGTGGCCACACATTAACGTCTGTGTTAGCAACGCTGCCTACGTCCGCGAATTTAGCGCTGTTACAGCAACAATTGGAGCAGGTTAAACGGCAACTGACGAAATTAGGCGCCATTAATTTGGCCGCCATCGAAGAGTTTGATCAACAAACTCAGCGAAAAAGCTATTTGGATCAACAGGATCAAGATTTAACTGAAGCCTTGGTGATGCTCGAAGGGGCCATAGCCAAAATCGATCGGGAAACTCGTGCTCGTTTTAAAACCACTTTTGATGCCATTAATGGTGATTTTGGCGAATTATTCCCCAAAGTATTTGGTGGTGGTCATGCGTATTTAGCGTTAACCGAAGATCAAGATTTACTTACCGCCGGCGTTTCGATAATGGCGCGTCCACCCGGGAAAAATAACAGCACTATTCAGTTATTATCTGGCGGTGAAAAAGCCCTAACGGCGTTATCATTGGTGTTTGCCATTTTCCGGTTAAATCCCGCACCATTTTGTCTATTAGATGAAGTTGATGCACCACTGGATGACGCAAACGTCGAACGTTTTTGTCGATTGGTCAAAGAGATGTCAGAAACAGTACAATTTATCTTCATTAGTCACAATAAGGTTTCAATGGAGATGGCAGAACGCCTCACTGGCGTTACAATGTCCGAGCCAGGATGTTCTCGCATCGTGGCGGTTGACATTGCCGAGGCCGCTGCGCTGGCACAAATTGAATAACTATTAGGTATGGCGCCACTATGGATGACTTGCGTATCATTTTTCTTATTGTAGGTAGCATCGCAATTATTGTGCTGATGTGGCACGGTTTAATGTCTGTGCGCAAAAATAAGCAAAAGCCCCAAAATCGACGTTTAAACAATAAGCAAAAAGCGAAGCTTGCTGCCACGCCTGTATTGGAAGCCGCTGATCAGCCAGTGGCTGCTGCACCAATAACGCCGGTTCAGGCAGCGCCCACCGCTGCGTCACCACAGCCTACATTGCAACCAACCGCGCCGCCACCGGCAGACAGTGCGCCTGCGCCAGTTGTTATGACACCACCTGACGCGGCGCCCAACCAACCAATAGTAGAGCCAGCCCCTGTGGTTCAGGCTGCTGCAGTTGAAACTCCAGAAATGGCACCGCCTCAAAATATGAAAATGACGCCGCCGGGATCGGCGTCATTGAATACTGAAGTTGACACCAGCGCGACGATGCACCAACAAGAAAGTGTGCCGCAGTCAGACCCTGTGGATGTATTGGTGCTGTTTGTGGTTGGCTCTGAACCGGGGCAAATTTTAGGTAAAGATCTATTACAAAACTTAAACGAGATAGGGTTTAAGTATGGTGATATGAATATTTTCCACCACCATCAACACGTTACAGGTAACGGCCCAGTACTCTATTCGCTGGCTAATATGATGCAGCCGGGAACCTTTGATTTAGATACCATCAATGACATTGCGGTGGATGGGGTCTTGCTATTCTTAACCTTACCAAGCAAGCAAGACGCCCGAGTTGTCTTTTCGATGATGTTGGGCAATGCCCAGCGGTTGGCGGACAATCTAGGTGGTCAAGTATTGGATGACAAACATCAGCCATGGTCTGAAGCCACTCAAGAACAATACATGCAACGTATTATTCAAGCTGAAAACACTTAAATTACGACGCCCCATTTATTCTCTTAAAGGCTGCCGTTGGCGGCCTTTTTAACATCAGATGATTCTTTATGAGCCAGTCACCCCAACAGCGTATTGCTGAATTATGTCAGCAACTGAACGTTCATAATCAGCAATATTACGTTTTTGATACACCAACCATCCCTGATGCAGAATACGATCGCTTAATGCGTGAGTTGCAGCAATTAGAGCGGCAATACCCCCAATGGTTGCAAGCCGATTCGCCATCACAGCGTGTTGGTGGTATGGCGCTAACGCAATTTACCCAAGTGCCGCATTTAATGCCGATGCTCTCGTTGGACAACGCCATGAACGAAGCGGAATTCAGCGCCTTTCATGGGCGTTTGCAGGAGCGCTTAGGCGATGCTGATGATAAGTTTGCGTATTGCGCTGAACCCAAATTGGATGGCATCGCCGTAAGTTTACTTTACCGTGATGGTTTACTTACACGCGCGGCGACTCGTGGTGATGGCACTGTTGGCGAAGACATTACCCACAACGTAAAAACCATTGCTGCTGTACCATTGCGATTGATGGGCGAGGGGATCCCAGCGTTATTAGAGGTGCGCGGTGAGGCATTTATGCCGAAAGCGGGCTTTGATGAAATGAATCGTAAAGCGCATGCAGCAGGGGAAAAAACCTTTGTGAATCCTCGTAATGCCGCAGCCGGCAGTTTACGCCAATTAGACAGCCGTATTACGGCCACTCGGCCATTGGCTTTTTATGCTTATGGTGTGGGCGTAGTAGAAGGCGCCAGTGCCCCAATGGCGGATGGCCACTATCAACAATTACAACAGTTGCAGGCGTGGGGGTTACCAGTGTCACCACTGGTACAATTGGTGCAAGGTGAAGCGGGCGCATTGAACTATTTTCGTGAGATAAACCAGCAGCGCTCCAGCTTAGCCTATGAAATTGATGGGGTAGTGATTAAGGTTAACTCCATTGCGTTGCAGCAGCAATTAGGGTTTGTTGCCCGTGCTCCGCGTTGGGCGATTGCGTGTAAATTCCCAGCGCAAGAGGAGTTAACGGTACTTAATGATGTTGAATTTCAGGTTGGGCGCACTGGCGCGGTAACGCCAGTTGCGCGTTTAACACCGGTGTTTGTTGGCGGGGTAACGGTTTCAAATGCCACACTGCATAATGGCGATGAGATTGCGCGTTTAGGAGTGATGATCGGCGATACGGTGATCATTCGTCGTGCTGGTGATGTGATCCCACAAATTGTGGCGGTGGTTCCTGAGCGCCGTCCTGAAAATGCGCAACCCATTGAGTTTCCGGTGCAGTGTCCGGTTTGTCAGTCGAAAATTGAACGCTTTGAAAGCGAAGCCGTGGCGCGTTGCAGTGGTGGGCTATTTTGTGAAGCTCAACGTAAAGAAGCGATTAAACACTTTGCTTCTCGAAAGGCTTTAGATGTTGATGGCTTGGGCGACAAATTAGTGGAATTGCTCGTGGATAAAGAGCTGATCCAGACACCGGCGGATCTTTTTGGTTTATCGGCATCAACAATCACTATGTTGCCACGCATGGGCATGAAATCGGCTGAAAAATTAGTGGCCGCCCTGCAAACGGCTAAGCTAACCACTTTGCCGCGCTTTTTATATAGCCTAGGGATCCGTGAAGTTGGAGAAGCAACCGCGGCAAATTTAGCGCGCCACTTCAAAACCTTAGAAGAATTAATGGCTGCCGAGCCAGAACAATTGATGGCGGTGGATGAGGTGGGAGAAATTGTGGCAAAACACGTCTATTACTTTTTCCGTCAACCCCATAACCAAGCCGTAATTCAGGCACTGACGGATCCACAAGGGGCAAACGTGCATTGGCCTGAGGTAGCGACGGTGGCGCCAGCACAGCAGCCATTAATGGGACAAACATGGGTTTTAACCGGCACCATGAGCCAGTTGGGTCGTACGGAAGCCAAAGCCGCCTTAGAAGCGCTTGGTGCGAAAGTATCGGGTAGCGTATCAAAAAATACTCACACGTTGGTTGCCGGCGAAAAAGCGGGTTCAAAACTGACAAAAGCCACGGAGTTAGGCGTGCCAGTTTTAGATGAAACTGGGCTTTTAGCACTGTTAGCGCAACATCAGTATGAGCGATAGAGCCATTGTTACAGTGTGATTATTTTCACTCCTAAATCATGTGCCTTTTTCATTTTAGAAGTAATTTCATATCGTCCTGTATTTCCCATAAATAAAAATGACGTTTGATTACTAATATTTTCCATGACAAAGGCACCTTTATCCTCTAGCAAAGACTTTACGTTAGCACGAGGAATAGGAAGAGTACCTGTAATCGCTACTTTCATACCATTTATGTTAATGGTATTTAAAACCTCATCTAATGTTGCGAATTCACGCTCTATGTCTTCCAGATGAATTTCAGTTTCAGGTGTACGCGTTTCTTCTTTTAATCTGAGAGAGTTCCATCTGTCTAATTTTAATTTTATATATGGAAGATCTTGCAATTGTAGTTTACTTCCATCGTGCATAAATATAGTCCATTTTGCACTCACGTGGCAAATATTACCATGGCGGGTGTCAATGGCTCTAATAGATATTTCATGTCGTGAAAATGATAAAGGGATAACATATCTAGGTCCATTATTAGACCAGTTGTGATCAACCTTAATCGCATCTCCTGCTTTAATACCTAAAAGTTCAAATACCGTCATTTTATAACCTGTGTTCTATTTTTATATTTTTGATTCTATTGTTGTTTCATGCAGGAACAATGGAAAACATTCGGAAGTTAGATGTTGGTCAATATTTGCATGGGCCTGAATTCAACTTCGAAGTGCGACACTCTCTAATATCAAGCAGCCACTGTCAGTTCTTTGAAAATAACGACTGGCTGCTTAAATCCCAAACATTTTTTAGGA
>JAWXTX010000112.1:0-8621 GCA_044433165.1 Ferrimonas sp.
TAACCGTGGGATCGGTTTGCAAACGCATGCCAATATTTAATCGATTAACAAACACGGAGGCCACCATTGGCCGCTCTTCGGCGACTGCCGTTTCTTTTTCCACAATCGATGCCAAAATCAGCATTTCATAAGGCGATTTTAATGGCAGATTGTCTTGGCGCTGCTCCCATGCCTCTGTCAATGCTTGTTCCATGCGCAAATAAGCACGGCGAAAAATATCCAGATCACTGCTACCGGCAGAATATGAATAGGTATCTGGGTAGAACCAACCCTCTGGATTGACATTATCAATACCCAGTAACTCGGCTAAATGCGTCGGTGATTCAATGCTATGGGTTAACCGCTCTAAGCTGGCAACTTGCGTGAGCCACTGAGCAATCGTACCGCCTTCCACCAACGTTACAGAGAACTGTAATTCTTTACCATCAACCAATTGTTGCAGCGCATCTTGCGCTGAGATGGCCGCAGAAAGCTCATAGGTGCCCACTTTAATATTGGCCAGCTCAGGTTGGCGTTTTAATGCTAGGCGCAACCAAATTTCATCTTTAATCCAGCCTTGTTGCTGCCATTGCAACAAAACAGTGCGTACCGATTGTCCTGCCCGAATTTGGATCTCAGTATTTTCACTGAGGGCCAATGGCTGAGCTAAGGCTTCTTTTAATTTGTAATGCGCGACTACCGCACCAATTGCAATAATGGTTAGCAATAACCATGTCAGTAACACCAGACGTTTTATCCAGCGAATTAACATAGTAACTCCTGTAGTTTTTTTATTAATGATGAGCGCGTTAAGGCACGCCCAGCCAAGGAATGAACAGGCACAACCCCCATTAAAGCGTTGCACATAAACGCCGCATCCACATGCGCTAATTCAGGCCAGAAGATGTCTCGAACAGCCACATCATATCCCAAGGCCAACAAACCAAATATCGCTTGTTGACGGGCGGTGCCAGCAATGCCGCTGCGATGCAGTGCTGGCGTACACCATTGCCCTTGAATATGAAAAAAAAGATTCGCTGCTGACGCTTCTATCACGGCACCGCGATCATCCGCGACGATTAAATCATCGGCGTCCATTTGGCTTAACGCTTGGCGCAAAAGCACCTGTTCCGTGCGTGCCAGTGTTTTCATGCCAACCAATGGACCGCCGCCACTTAAACACATAGAGGTTGGTTGCAAGCTGATCCCATGTCGTTGCCACTGCCAATAATGTTCTGGATAAGGGCTGCACTGCACAATCACATTCGGAACTGCGAGCCATTCACCGGCATAGCCACGCCCACTACTGCCTCGGGTAAACGTAATCCTTAATACCGCCAGTTGATGACCTTGCGCTACCTGTTGTAGATGCTGTTCTAGTCCATGCCAGTCTGGCTGAGCAAACCCCAAACGCACATTGGCAAGCGTTAACCGTTGCCGGTGTGCAAGCCAATGACAGCATTGGCCTGCCTGCACTTTGACGGTGCTAAAATGCCCATCCGCCAGCATTAAGCCACGATCGTTTAATGCAATCTGGGTGGCTTTTTTGCCATTAAGCCAATACATCAACCATCTTGGCTGATGCGGCTGGCATCGGCCCCAGTTTGACCACGGTATTTCGCATCACTGCGCGCATTATATGGGCGCAAACAATCCTGCGCTAAACGCTCAAAATTCAATGCACCAATGGCCATTTTAGGGCTGAGTGCAAGCGGTAATTTTCCGCTGTTATAAAACTCCAGCACAATGTTGCCAGACCAGCCAGGATCAATGCGGTGGGCGGTAACATGCACCATCAACCCCAAACGGGCTAACGATGAACGGCCATCAAGCCAGCCTACAATGTTGGCGGGTAAGGTAACGGATTCAAATGTGATCCCCAACGCCAGTTCGCCCGGATGCAGAAAAAACGGTTTGCCGTCTTCGATGACCAATTCATCGCTCATTACCTCATCCAGTTGCGCTTGTACCTGTTCACGCGGGCCAGAAAGATCAATGTGCGATGCGGTATGGTCTTTAAAGACCCGAAATTTATTTCCCAGTGTAACATCCAAACTCACCCCACTGATTTTGTCATTACTTGGGCGAGGTTCGACCACAATATGGTTTAAATCCAATTGTTCAATAATTTCTGCATCGGTGAGGCGCATTGGCAATCCTTTGTAATTGTTATGTAAGCCGGTTTAGTCTTTCAATAACTGGCGAATTTTTGCTTTAAGCATATCAATCGCGATGCGGTTTTTACCACCGCGAGGCACAATAATGTCAGCATGTTGTTTGGAAGGTTCAATAAACTGCAAGAACATTGGACGTACTGTTTGCTTATATTGCGCGATTACCGACTCCATCAATCGACCACGCTCTTCAACATCCCGCTGTAAACGGCGCATAAAGCAGATATCCAATGGCGTATCCATAAATACACTTGCGTGCATTTGCTCTCGCAGTGCTTGATTGGTCAGTAACAAAATCCCTTCTAGCACAATCACTTTTTTAGGCGTTACCGTAACGGTATTTGGCATACGGGTGTGTTCTACATAACTGTATGTCGGTACTTCAACCGCCATGCCCGCTTTAAGCAATTTTAAATGGTGAACTAACAAATCATGATCCAGCGCATTGGGGTGGTCATAATTGGTTTTAATTCGCTCATCCATCGTCAGATGGGATTGATCTTTGTAGTATGAATCTTCATTGATCACTTCAATTTGATCAGTACCTAGGTCCCGGATCAGCTCCTCATACACCGTACGGGCGATAAGGCTTTTGCCTGAAGCCGAAGCGCCGGCAATACCAATAATGACGCATTGTTGGGATTTCATAGGTTTACAGTCTCACAGAAGTTAAGCAAAAGGAGCCAATTGGCTCCTTTCGGGATAGGTCTACTCGTTGGTGATCTCAATCTGAACTGCGTCTAATTCCGAACCTTGAATTAAACCTGCCGCCAAATTTCGAGCAATCGCTTGATACGCATGACTGAGCTCACTCTCTGGTGTCGCCACCAGCGTCGGCACGCCATTATCAAGGTCTTCACGGATCGCCACGTTTAAAGGCAATTCGCCTAAAAGTGGCACATTGTACCGTTTTGCTGTGGCCAGTCCACCGCCGTGACCAAAGGGATGCTCCTTACTGCCACAATGGCTGCAAATGTGGTAGCTCATGTTTTCAACAATACCTAAAACCGGCACGTGCATTTTGTTGAACATGGAGATCCCTTTACGTGCATCCAAAGTGGCAATTTCCTGTGGCGTCGTTACAACAACAGCCCCCGATAATGGAAATTTTTGCGCCATGGTCATTTGAATGTCCCCCGTACCCGGTGGCATATCGATAATCAAATAATCCAGCTCAGGCCACTGGGTTTCATTCATTAACTGCACTAACGCACCGGCAGCCATCGGGCCTCGCCATGCTGCAGCGCTGTCATCTTTAGCTAAAAAACCCATCGACATCAAAGCCATACCATGGGCAAAGCAAGGAGCCATGGTGCGGCCATCTTCACTTTGCGGGGTAAATTCGCTACATCCCAGCATGGTTGGTAATGATGGGCCATAGATATCTGCATCAAGCATCCCAACTCGCGCACCTTCCGCTTGCAGCGCGAGAGCCAAATTCACCGCGGTCGTAGACTTACCAACACCGCCTTTACCTGAGCCAACGGCAATCACATTACGAATATTCGGGTGTGCTGGATTACCACCACTTTGCACTGCAGCAACCGACAAGGTGATCTCACATTCCACCTGCTCGATAGCGGTGAGCGTTGCCAATTTCTGAGTAAGCGCCATAACGAGCTTGGGGTATTGCGATTGACAAGGGTATGGCATCACCAACCCCACCTGTAAGCAGTTGCCATCTAAAGCCAAAGAATGCACCAGCCCAGCCGCCAGCACGCTTTGCTGCAACAATGGCTCCATCACCTCATCAAGCTGCGTAATAACTTGGCTAGCAAGTGGTTCTGACAAAGAATTTTGGATTTGAAAATCAGTCACAAGAGAGTCCTACTTAGGGCAATTGCTGACAGTGTACCAAAACCTTCAACGGCAGCTCTGCGATTAGTGAAAAAAACCATCTAATCGGTTAGACTTGCTGCTTTATTTTGTTCCTTTACTAGAGCTCAATAGACGATGGCAGTCGATAAGAGAAAGATTTTGGTAACCAGTGCGTTACCCTATGCGAACGGGCCAATCCATTTAGGCCACATGCTAGAATACATTCAGACCGACATCTGGGTACGTTTTCAAAAATTACAGGGCCACACCACCACCTATGTGTGCGCCGACGATACCCACGGCACCCCAATTATGCTCAAAGCACAACAGTTGGGCATAACGCCAGAAGAGATGATCGCCAACGTATCTATTGAGCACCAAGCAGACTTTGCAGACTTTTTGGTTGAATTTGATAATTACCACTCAACCCATTCGGATGAAAACCGCAAATGGGCGACAGAAGTATACCAACGTTTAAATAATGCCGGTTACATTGCCACGCGCACCATTGAACAGTTGTTTGATCCAGAAAAACAGATGTTTTTACCCGATCGCTTTGTTAAAGGTACCTGCCCTAAATGCAAAGCAGAAGATCAATACGGCGATAATTGCGAAGTTTGCGGTGCAACGTATAGTCCGGCGGAGCTGATTAACCCGAAATCCGTTCTTTCTGGTGCCACACCAGTAATGAAAGACTCCGAGCACTATTTCTTTGATTTACCTCAATTCAAAGAGGTACTGCAAACTTGGACTGGCTCCGGTGCCTTGCAATCGGAAATGGCCAATAAGCTTAACGAATGGTTTGAACAAGGCCTACAACAATGGGATATCTCACGCGATGCCCCTTATTTTGGCTTTGAAATCCCTGGCACTGATGGCAAAAAGTTTTTCTACGTTTGGTTGGATGCCCCTATTGGTTACATGGGCGCATTCGATAACCTTTGTCAGCGCCGCCCAGATCTAAACTTTGACGAATACTGGGGCGCAGAGTCGGATGCGGAGCTTTACCATTTCATCGGTAAAGACATCATCTATTTCCATAGCTTATTCTGGCCTGCCATGTTGCATGGCGCCAACCTACGTAAGCCCACTAACGTATATGCTCATGGCTATGTCACCGTTAATGGTGCCAAGATGTCGAAATCACGCGGCACCTTCATTAAAGCGCGCACCTATTTGGATCACCTCCATCCGGAATATCTGCGCTATTACTATGCGGCAAAATTAAATGACCGGATTGATGATTTAGATCTGAACTTAGAAGACTTTGCTCAACGTGTGAACTCCGACATGGTGGGCAAATTGGTGAATATCGCCTCACGCACCGCCGGCTTCTTAACCAAGCGTTTTGCTGGCACTCTTGCTAAAAACATTGAAAATCCAGTTTTATTGGCTGAATTTCAACAAGCAAAAGACACCATTGCGGCACTTTATGAAGCCCGTGAGTTTGGCAAAGCCATTCGTGAAATCATGGCTCTTGCTGATAAAGCCAATGGTTACATTGCTGAGATGGCACCTTGGGCCATGGCGAAGCAAGAGGGGTTGGAACAACAAACCCATGAAGTGTGCTCCATGGGGATCCACTTGTTCCGAGTATTAATGATCTACCTCAAGCCAGTACTGCCACAAATGGCCAAGAATGTTGAAGCGTTTTTGCAAGCTGAGCTTACTTGGGATGGCATCGATACCACCTTAACCGACCATCAAATCGCGCCATTTAAGGCATTAATTCAACGAATTGAACCAACCAAGCTTGAAGCCATCATTGAGGCAACTAAAGCGGACTTAGCCGCCGAACAAGCCCTCAGTGCAAAGACTGAGAGCACGGTAAAGAGCAACGATGAGTTAAGCAAAGATCCCATTGCAGCAACCATCGATTTTGATACTTTCGCCCAAACCGATTTGCGCGTTGCCTTAATTGCCAAAGCCGAACACGTTGAAGGCGCTGATAAATTAGTGCGTTTAACGCTGGACTTAGGTGGTGAAACTCGCAATGTTTTTGCGGGCATAAAATCCGCTTACGAGCCAAAGGATCTCGAAGGGCGTCTCACTATTATGGTGGCAAACCTCGCCCCTCGTAAAATGAAATTCGGGATCTCTGAAGGCATGGTGTTAGCCGCTGGCCCTGGTGGTAAAGATATCCACATCTTAAGCCCAGACAGTGGCGCCATCCCTGGACAACGCGTGATGTAATCTGGTGGTGATCTAGCATACCAACACAATCTGAGCATGGTGTTGGTATGCTTCATAAAACATGCTGCTAGATTAAAACTCTCTTTTATAGGCAGTCACTTCCTGAGTATTTTTTATTAAGGCCTTATTAACTCGACTTTTCTTACCCATCTTTCTGACCAACTGAGCCTAAAATCTGAAACGATTGTCTAAATCGGATAATACAAGGCTAATAGCTCTAAAGTTGTTCAAGTCCATCTTTACTAACTTTAAATTAGGGTTTAAAGTTCTCAAGAATGCGTCCAAATCAGGCAAATAAACTGGACATTGCAAGATCTTAGTGTAATCCGCCGCGTCTATTTACCGTCGACTTAGGCATAGCAAGCGAACAACAAGAGGTTTCATGTTTGCAGTAATTTTTGGGCAACCTTACTGCCCGTTTTGTCTCCACCTAAAAGAAATCGCAGCGTCGTTAAAAGAAACCAATGACGACTTTGCTTTCCGGTACGTCGATATTGTTGCTGAAGGACTGATCCGCTCTGAATTAGAAAAACTCGCAGGTAGATCCATTAACAGTTTTCCGCAGGTTTTTGTTGATGGCAAGTACCTCGGCGGTTTTGATGCTTTTGAAAATTACGCCAAAGCGCACTTAGGACTATATCAATAATCGGCAGGGAAATAAGTGGCTTAGGCTCTATTGTTAAGGCGCTTAGAGTGATATCAAAAAAGGCAGCACCAGCCGTTACTCGCATAATATTGCGCTTGTGATAAAAAAAAGTGATGCCTTGCTCAAGGTTAAAGGCGAGATCTAAACCCTTAAATCCCTTTTGCAATCTAACGCCCAAAACTCTATTGGGGAATAATCCAAATCCCCTAGCCCAACTTTCGAGCAAAACATCAATGTGTTGTCTGCGTCAGACGGCGCATCTACTATTGATTGCACCTTCATCAAGCCATTGTGATGATTCCTGTACAGGAACGCCCTGCTGAGTCAGAAGATAAACAACATAAATAACCATAAAAAAACCGAGCTAAATGTCAGCTCGGTTTTATCAGACTAGGCAATAACAACCCATCAAAGCGATTAAAAAGGCATGCTACATCTGCTTGATGATGGCATCCCCAAATGCCGAGCTGCTAAGCAATGTGGCATTTTCCATTAGACGATCAAAATCGTAGGTCACCGTTTTAGCGGCGATCGCGCCTTCCATCCCTTTTACCACTAAATCAGCGGCTTCAGTCCAGCCCATATGACGCAGCATCATTTCGCCAGAGAGAATTAAAGAGCCGGGGTTTACTTTGTCTTGACCCGCGTATTTAGGTGCCGTGCCATGGGTAGCTTCAAACAACGCTACACCATCGCCAATATTTGCCCCAGGGGCAATACCAATACCACCAACCTGCGCAGCCAACGCATCAGAAATATAATCGCCGTTTAAGTTCATGGTGGCTATCACATCATACTCGGCGGGACGGAGCAGAATTTGCTGTAAGAAGGCATCCGCTATCACATCTTTAATGGTGATGGTCTTACCCGTATTTGAATTGGTAAAGGTGCACCATGGGCCACCATCAAGTGGCTCTGCTCCAAACTCTTTTTGTGCCAAAGCATAACCAAAATCTTTAAAGGCCCCTTCTGTGAATTTCATGATGTTGCCTTTGTGCACTAGCGTTAACGAGTCTCTGTCGTTATCAATAGTGTATTGAATGGCTGCACGCACTAACCGTTCTGTGCCCGATTGGGAAATAGGCTTAATGCCGATGCCACACATCTCTTTAAAACGAATTTTGGTGGCGCCCATCTCTTTGGTCAGGAAGCTGATCACTTTATCGGCTTCGGGGCTGCCCGCTTGCCATTCAACCCCAGCATAGATGTCTTCCGAGTTTTCACGGAAAATCACCATGTCAGTGAGCTCGGGTTGTTTTAACGGGCTTGGCGTACCTTGGTAATAGCGTACCGGACGCAAACAAACATAAAGGTCTAGCTCTTGGCGTAATGCCACATTCAATGAACGGATCCCTCCTCCCACCGGTGTGGTGAGTGGCCCTTTAATTGCAACTTTATATTCACGGATGGCGTCTAATGTTTCCTCGGGTAACCATGTATCTGCGCCATATAACTGGGTAGACTTTTCACCACAATAGATCTCCATCCACTGGATTTGACGCTCACCGTGGTAGGCTTTAGCAACCGCAGCATCCAGCACTTTAATCATAGGAGGGGTCACATCAACCCCAATACCATCGCCTTCAATAAATGGAATAATTGGCTGATTAGGTACATGCAGCGCCCCATTTGCACCAACTGAAATAACTTCGCCTTGTGGTGGCCGTTGGATTTTTGAGTCCATCTTGTTCTCCTTGTTGTGCCGATCAATCACTGCGTGATCAGGCTCTCCTTTTTCGAGTCTCATGATAGATCAATCACATCGTCAGTGGAATTGTCCTTTTGCCTTAATTCTCTTGTCTCGTAAAATA
>JAWXTX010000113.1:0-8436 GCA_044433165.1 Ferrimonas sp.
CATTGGTAATGCCATTTACGGTCGCCAGAGCCACATCCAATTGGTTAAGCGCCAATTGCACCCGTGCCAAACGCAGTTGAGCTAACGGCTTAAGGCTATTGTCTAGTTGGGCAACTGCGCTGTTTAATGCCACGGCAGCTTGCTCTAATTCGCCCATATCAACCGACTCATAAGCCTGCAGTAACGCAATTAAAGCACCATAAGCACTGTTGCTGTAACTTTCGTTAAATTCCGCGACAGCCGCATCAAAAGATTGCTGTTGATCGGCGGCATTTAACACTTTTTCATAGGCGGCCGAAGCCAATTCTTGCGTGTGCAGTTGATTCGCTTGGTAGCTGTTCCAGCCCCACAATGCACCCAAACCTAATACCGCGCCACCAACAATGGATAAGCCATATTGTTTCCAAAACCCTTTTAGGGCTTCAACTTGTTGTTCTTCTGTTTCAAAACGTTCCACGTTTACGTCCCTTAAAGCTTAAATCAGTGCTGCTAACTCAGTCATGAGTTCCGCTTGTTGAAGTTGTCGTTGTTCACCACCACGCAATGGTTTTAGGGTAATCAAACCTTGAGCCAGTTCATCTTCACCTAAAATCAAAGCCCAAGCGGCGCCGCTCTTATCGGCACGCTTCATCTGTTTTTTAAAGTTACCACCACCACAGTGGCTCATTACTTTCAAACCAGGTATGTCGGTGCGTAACTGCTGAGCCAGTTGCAGCCCAGCAGCAACGGCATTGTCACCCATTGCGCACAAATAAACATCGGCTTGTGCAGGCAGCTCAGCAAAGTAACCAATGGTATCCAGCAGCAACACCAGACGTTCTAAGCCCATGGCAAAACCAACGGCAGGCGTATCTTTACCCCCTAATTGGCCAACAAGGCTGTCATAACGACCGCCACCAAGTACCGTGCCTTGCGAACCCAAACTTTGGGTAACCCACTCAAAAACCGTGCGGTTGTAATAGTCTAAACCACGAACAAGGCGAGGATTAATGGTGTATTGGATGCCAGCGGCGTCCAACAGTTCACACAAAGTTGAAAAATGTTGGCTCGACTCTTCGTTTAAGAAGTCATTTAATGCTGGTGCATCTGCCAGCAAGGCTTGTACTCCGGCATCTTTTGAGTCCAACACCCGCAGAGGGTTACTGTACATACGGCGCTTGCTGTCTTCATCAAGCTGCTCTTGATGCTGTTCAAGGTAGGCGATTAAGGTGGTTCGATAAGCGGCGCGTTCATCGGCATTACCAATGGTATTAAGCTCTAACTGAACGTGTTCTGTTAACCCTAATCGCTGCCATAACGCAGCAGACATCATGATCACTTCCGCATCAATATCAGCGCTGGCTAAGCCATACACTTCTACCCCAAATTGATGGAATTGACGATAACGGCCTTTTTGTGGACGCTCGTGGCGGAACATTGGCCCCATGTACCACAACCGTTGTTCTTGGTTGTACAGCAAGCCATGTTCGTTACCAGCGCGCACCGTTGATGCGGTACCTTCTGGACGTAAGCTCAGCATGTCACCATTGCGATCGGCAAAGGTGTACATCTCTTTTTCAACGATGTCCGTTACTTCACCGATGCCTCGAGTGAATAGATTGGTCATTTCCACAATCGGAGTGCGGATCTCTTGATACCCAAAACTGGCCACAACTTGGCGAACGGTTGTTTCCACTTGTTGCCATTTTACGGTATCCGCAGGCAAGTAATCGTTCATGCCACGAATGGCTTGGATCTGTTTAGCCACAATAATTTTTGTCTTCTATAAGTATGAAACATCACTCTGGTTACCAATCATTAAGTTGCTAACCAGGGCTGCTTAATTGTCTTCTTGCTTGATGTCGATTTGCTGCTGTTTCAATGCCACTTGAGCACGAATTTTTGCTTCCAGTACATCCACAATCTCAGTGTTATCAATGCGCTCTTTTTGGCGTTCACCATTTAGATAAAAACCACTTTTACGGTTAGAGCCGGCCAACCCCAGATCGGAGATCAACGCTTCGCCTGGGCCATTAACTACGCAACCAATAATGGACACATCCATTGGGGTGATGATGTCTTCTAAACGTTGTTCTAAAGCGTTAACGGTGTTGATAACATCGAACTCTTGGCGAGAACATGATGGGCAAGCAATAAAATTGATGCCGCGCGAACGAATGCGCAAGCTTTTTAATATATCAAAAGCCACCTTCACTTCTTCTACCGGATCGGCCGCCAGTGAAATACGCATGGTATCGCCAATGCCTTCCGCCAATAACATGCCTAAGCCTACTGCCGATTTAACCGCACCTGCACGAGCACCTCCAGCTTCAGTGATCCCCAAATGGAGTGGTTGCTCGATTCGTTGAGCCAGTTGACGATACGCTTCTACCGCCAAAAAAACATCTGAAGCTTTAACGCTAACCTTGAATTGATCGAATTGATAACGATGCAAAATATCGACATGGCGCATGGCGGACTCTACCAGTGCCGCAGACGTAGGCTCGCCATACTTTTCTTGCAAATCACGTTCGAGCGAACCAGCGTTGATACCAATTCGGATTGGAATGTTATTATCTCGGGCGCAATCAACCACCGAACGAATGCGCGCTTCGTTGCCAATATTACCGGGGTTAATGCGCAGGCAGTCCACACCATATTCCGCCACTTTTAAGGCGATTCGGTAATCAAAGTGAATATCTGCAACCAGTGGAATGGCCACCTGTTGTTTAATCAACTTAAACGCTTCCGCAGCATCCATAGTTGGCACGGACACCCGCACAATGTCTGCTCCTGCGCGCTCAATCGCTTGGATCTGCGCCACAGTAGCGGCCACATCAGTGGTGAGAGTGTTTGTCATCGATTGCACCGAGATGGGCGCATCACCGCCGACGGGTACATTACCCACCATAATTTGGGTCGATTTACGTCGAATAATGGGTGAGATCTGTTGCATGGGAACTCTATTGCGGTACCGTCAAGTTTGCGACTTGACCTGCACGAAAGGAAGAAAGGTCAATCGCTTGACCGTTGTATGTTAGGGATACGGCTTCTGGTGCCCCTAAGCGTAAACGAAAAGGCGCTGTACCAGATAATTCCGTAGTAAAGCCTTTGGAACGCAGCCCTTCAAGTAGCCGCTTACCATTGGCGTCTTGCACCCGCAACCAGCAGTCATCATTTAGGCTTAGGGTAAGAGTTGGTATTAATGCATCACTCTGGTTGTCAGTTTGATCAGCCACCATCGCTTCAACCGTTACCACTGTTTCGGCCGTGGGGGCTAAATCAGTGACAACCTCGACCGGCTCAGACAATGCATCATCTATAGGTTGACTGTTCGCGTCATCACGGCTTTGTTCTTCAACGACAATCTCAATGCGCGGCTCTGCTTCAGCCATCATTGGTTGCGGTTCATTCACCACTTCGGTGGTTATTCGGCTCTCCAACGTAAACGCCGGTTCGGCCAGTGATTTTTCAGACTCTTTAGGGCTAAACAGTGCCCACCAAACAAAAACGGCGATCAGCAGTAGCCCCATAACCCAAGTGAGTAATACCCATCGGGTATCATGGCGTTCTCGGGCGGCACGGCCAGAGAAGCTTTGCATTTCATCGGCACGATTAGAGCGATAGATTTGATCTAATGCTGGCGCGAGATCTTTTTCATTAATGCCAACTAAGCGGGCGTAATTTCGAATATATCCACGAACATAAGTCACCGACATTCCTGCCTCAAAGTGATCTTGTTCAATCCCCAACACCACAGATTGACGCAGGTTTAAGCGCTGGGCCACTTGTTGCGGGGTTAGCCCCATGGCTTCTCGTGCATCGCGCAGCAAACTGCCGGGGGAGACTATGCTTGCTTCTTGAGTTAAATCATCTGTCATCAGTAATACTTCGTTCGATAGGCTTGTGCCTGTGCCGATGCGGGAAATTTCGCCAACAGTAACACCCCAAAGCGGCGTGCTTCATCGGTGTTATTTGCCGCAAATTCCACTTGAGCGGCCAGCCATAAACTCGCGGCACTTTCGTTACCATTGTCATGATAACGCCCTAAATAACTTCTTGCTGCTGGCAATTGTTGGGCAGCAAACTTTAATTCTGCAACTTGTAACAAGCTGCTGGCTCGACGTGGATTATAATTCAGTGCCTGCTCATAATACGCAGCCGCTTTTTCAGTCCAGCCCGCCTGTTGTGCGCACAGACCTAGATTTTCATACGTCTGGCTTGCGCGAATATAACCTTTGGAAATAACGGCCTTGAGCATCCATTGCTCAGATTCTTCGTAATGCCCATGGCGGCACAAGTACGCCCCAAAGTTGTTCGCTGCATCCGCACTGAGCGGTACGACCGCCACCGCTTGACGATAATAAGATTCCGCCTGTTCTGTGTGCTTTACTGTGTCGAAATAATGTGCCATCGCCAGTAAGGCTTCGGCGTTATTCGGGGTGTATTGCAACGCCCGTTCAAAATTAAATTTCGCTTGTTCGGTATTGCCACGACGCAAGTAAGCCAAACCTAAAGACAGCCTATCTCGAGCAGCGGCTTCGTGGTTGATTTTTGTCTCAACCACGCGCTGCTCAGCACCACTGTATGTGGTTTGCTGGACACAGCCTATTAGGCCCATTGCACCTAATAATACGCAAAGTAATTTCATCGGTTCCTTGATGATTGCTCGTCGATTTCTTACCGCATTGTTACCGATATAGACTGTTCTTGCATTTGTTTTTTGACTAAACGTTTGGTTCTGTCGCGCACATCACCCACTAATTGACCACAAGCAGCATCGATATCATCACCACGGGTCTTACGAACGGTAACCGTTAGACCATAATCCATCAGCACTTTGGCAAACCGATCTATCCGCGAATTAGAGCTTTTCCCATAGGGACTCCCGGGATAAGGGTTAAATGGAATAAGATTTAATTTGCACGGAGTGTCTTTCATTACCTTAGCCAGCTGATGCGCGTCATCGGTACTGTCGTTAATGTGATCCAGCATCACATACTCTACCGTCACTCGCCCTTTATTGGCGAACGACTTCCCTAAATAGCCACGTACAGAAGCTAAGAACATCTCAATGTTGTATTTTTTGTTTACTGGAACTAATTGATCCCGCAGGGCGTCATTAGGAGCATGCAAGCTAATCGCCAACGCAACGTCAATCATATCTCCTAACTTATCAAGCGCAGGCACGACGCCAGAGGTCGATAATGTGACCCGACGTTTTGATAGGCCAAAACCCAAATCGTCTAACATGATCTTCATTGCGGGTACAACGTTATTCAGATTAAGCAGCGGTTCACCCATGCCCATCAAAACCACATTGGAAATTGGCCGGTCACGGCTATCTCCACCCGTCAGGCCAATGTATTTCGCAACTCGCCAAACTTGACCGATGATTTCAGCCACCGTTAAGTTGCGATTAAAGCCTTGCTGGGCAGTAGAACAAAACGAACACTCCAGTGCACAACCTACTTGCGATGAAATGCACAGCGTGGCGCGATCCGCCTCCGGAATGTATACCGTTTCAACTTGCTGACCATTACCCACATCAACCGCAAACTTAATGGTGCCATCCGTAGAGTGCTGCGAGTGAGCGATTTCAGGGGCCACAATTTCCGCTTTCGCTTTCAATTGCTCGCGTAATTTTTTATTGATGTTGGTCATTTCATCAAAGTCACTTACGCCGAAGTGATAAATCCACTTAAAAACCTGATCTGCACGGAAAGGCTTTTCACCTATCTCTCGAAAATAGGCCCGCATACCATCACGATCAAAGTTAAGTAGGTTGATTTTGTCTGACATCAAGCGCCTCATGTAGCGACCGAAAAAATGCCGCGCATTGTACTCACAGAGCACTCTATCCGTCCAGCGAAAGGGCTTCTCTGCTCGTGTTATAGGAATAATGGCTATGCTTTGGCCTGTTTGCACAGCGCCACGCGGTGATAATCATGCTCACCCTCATCATTTACATACTGATCGCCATCGGTGTGTCGTTTTTCTGCAGTTTACTTGAAGCGGTATTGTTGTCTCTCACACCCGCCTACATTGCTGCATTAAGGGTGCCACAACCTAACTTAGCCCAGCGCCTCAGCTTATTACGAGACAATTTAGATGCCCCATTGGTCGCCATTTTATCCATTAATACCATCGCCCACACTATTGGTGCCGCCGGTGCCGGTGCTCAAGCAAGCATTGTATTTGGCAATAATGCGGTGGGCGTATTTTCTGCCCTACTCACTTTGGCCATCTTATTTTTATCAGAGATTATCCCCAAAACGCTTGGGACCAGCTATTGGCGCCAATTAGCCCCAAGCGTTGCTTTGACCCTTCATCTGTTGGTGATTATCGCTAAGCCATTAATTATTGTTGCAGGTTGGATTACCGCTCGCCTCCACCGTCATGATGATCGCCAACATCTTCGAGCTGAAATGGCAGCAATGGCCGACATTGGCGCAGAAAATGGCGAGCTTGATGAGCAAGAGTCCGCTATATTAAAGCAGCTGTTACACGCCCGTAGTTTACCCATCAGCGCGATCATGACTCCAAGAACGGTGATCCACGCACTTTCAATGCAGTTAACCCTACATGCCTTTGCTCAAGAACATGGCAATAAGTCTTTTTCGTTAATTCCAGTCTATGAACAAGAACCCGATAACATCGTCGGCTATGTAAATAAAGCGGAAGTCCTTCTTGCTGAAAAGCACTCACCGCAGCGAACGTTAGCAAGCTTACGCCACAAGCTATTAGTGGTACCAGAGCGAGTTAAATTAATGGTTTTATTCAAATTATTACTCACTCGTCATCAACATATCGCAATCGTAGTGGATGAATATGGCAACGTGCGAGGGCTCATAACCATGGAAGATATTATTGAATCCATGCTTGGTCTTGAGATTGTTGATGAAAATGACCCTAGTAAAGATATGCAACAACTGGCAAGAAAACTGTGGAAACATCGTCAAAAATATCGGCAAATTATCGTTCGTGATGACAACCAAGACGCATAGCTAAAACTAAGGCTCACCATAGTGAGCCTTAGTTTATTTGCAATGGCCGCTTAGCGTAGCCGAGGGCAAAGTTCATCAGCGCTGAAAAAATACGCAATTTCACGTTCGGCGGAAGCAACCGCATCTGAGCCATGAACCGCGTTTTCGCCAACGCTACTCGCAAAATTACTGCGGATCGTACCGCGAGCAGCTTCAACGGGATTAGTCGCGCCCATGATCTCACGATTGGCTGCAACCGCGTTTTCGCCCTCGAGCACCTGCACCATAATTGGCCCAGAGGTCATAAACTGGATCAAGCCATCATAAAAGGGACGCTGTTGATGCTCAGCATAAAAGCCTGCCGCTTGAGCGGACGTTAATTGCACCATTTTAGCTGCCACAATCTTAAGCCCTGCAGCTTCAAAACGTTGGTAAATTTGACCAATCAAATTTTGTGCAACGGCATCGGGTTTAATGATCGAAAAAGTACGTTCAAGCGCCATGTGATACTCCATTGTTCTTGTAAACAAAGTAATTTCTGCGCAAACCTTACCCAAGAGCGACAAGGATCACAATCAATAAAAGCAAAACACGACAAGTATCACGAAATATTTATAAGGGCAGTCGGTCAGCGCATGTGTTTCACGCCAATCCAAACATTGCGCTTATCGCAACAGCGTCGATAACGGCTCACAAAACCACACTGATAGCTTTCCTCAATCAACTTATGCAGCGGATCGATATAAGCTTCTCCTTTTGGCAATATCAGCAATAAACGGCCTTTAACTAATAATCGTCGCCATGCCTGCTCAAGCAACGATGAATAAGGTGAAGAGCCTCCCTCTGGCATAATGATCACCACATCCACAAGCTGCGAGGCCGTTGTTGGGCCAGGTTTAGATAAAATTAATTGCGGCATGCTGCGTGCTAAATGCTGCAGCGGCTCCACCATTGAGATTGGGTATTGGCTCGGATCAAATAATAATGATACGCGACCATCACTGCCGACACATTCAAGTAGTTGCCTGACAATTTGGCGATCAGGGCAACCAATGAGTACGACGCGCTCACGTTTTTTTAAAGACAGTTTGCAGATTAAAAATCGCCAGTCGCCATCTACTCTTGGCAGAGCAAGACGCCCTACCAAACAGGAGCGTTCACCGCGTCTAATATTGTGGGCATTTTGACTCATCCTGTTACCGTCATAATGGTTAAAAACACTAAGAAGCAGTAATGTGAAACACTCCAACCTCAATGTTCACAAATCTGTAAATATAACCTCACCTTATGTGGTTGTGAGATAAAAAAAAAGCCCCTAATAGGGCTTTTTTTCGTATTTCATCCATTAGTCTAGTAGCAAGCTGACAACTCCGACAATGGCATAAACTGCGCTTCTGTATTAATGGTGGCCTTCAGAAACTTGATTCACGGTATAGCGTGGGATATCTACAACCAAATCCACCCCATTTAC
>JAWXTX010000114.1:0-8168 GCA_044433165.1 Ferrimonas sp.
CACCACTGTCCGATAGCCAATCACAGCCGCTTGCCCAGATCCTAACTTACGGCCCGAAGCTGGTGGAGCATCAGCCAGTAGGGACGCTCTTTTTGGTGGTACCACGACCGGGCACCATTTCACCTTGGTCTTCCAAAGCCACCGATATTGCCCACAACTGCGGTTTAACCTCCATCAAACGTTTAGAGCGCGGTTTGGCGTGGTACGTGCAAATTGATGGTGCGTTAACTGAGGCTCAGCAAAAGCAGTTATTAGCCTTACTGCACGACCGTATGGTTGAAGCCGTTTTACCGGCTTTTAGCGCGGTGGATGCGCTTTTTGTTTCGGCAAATCCCAAAGCGGTTACAGCGGTTGATGTCTTAACCGGGGGACGTGCCGCGCTCGAACAAGCGAATCGGACCTTGGGGTTAGCGCTGGCCGAAGATGAAATTGATTATCTGCTTGCCAGCTTTACTAAGCTTGGTCGCAACCCAAATGACGTAGAGCTGTACATGTTTGCTCAAGCGAACTCGGAGCATTGTCGCCATAAAATTTTTAATGCCGATTGGGTGATTGACGGTGAGCCACAGCCTAAGTCGTTATTTAAAATGATTAAAAACACCTTCGAACAAACGCCCGAACAGGTGTTGTCTGCTTACAGCGACAACGCGGCGGTGATGGTTGGTTCGAACGCAGGTCGTTTCTTTGCGGATGCGGATGGCACTTACCGTTATCACCAAGAGCCGGTGCACATCTTGATGAAAGTGGAAACCCATAACCACCCAACCGCCATCTCCCCATACCCAGGTGCGGCTACCGGCTCTGGTGGCGAGATCCGTGATGAAGGTGCAACGGGGCGAGGCTCTAAACCCAAAGCCGGATTAACCGGTTTTACTGTTTCTAACCTGAATATTCCAGGGTTTGAGCAACCGTGGGAGCAGCACCCCAGCATTCAAGGTTATGGCAAACCGGATCGCATCGTCTCGGCTTTAGACATTATGCTCGAAGGGCCATTAGGTGGCGCTGCCTTTAACAACGAGTTTGGTCGTCCAGCGCTCAATGGTTACTTCCGTACTTATGAGCAGCAAATTGAGGGGGTGGATGGCGCCGAAGTGCGTGGCTACCATAAGCCGATTATGCTGGCTGGCGGCTACGGCAACATTCGCGAAGAGCACGTTCAAAAAGGTGAGATCCCCGTTGGCGCAAAGCTCATTGTGCTTGGTGGCCCAGCCATGAACATTGGTTTAGGCGGCGGCGCAGCGTCGTCCATAGCCTCTGGAGAACAGGCGGAAGATTTAGATTTTGCCTCTGTACAGCGCGAGAACCCTGAAATTGAGCGCCGTTGCCAGGAGGTGATTGACCGCTGCTGGCAGTTGGGGGATGCCAACCCCATCGCCTTTATTCACGATGTGGGCGCTGGTGGCTTATCTAATGCGATGCCAGAGCTGGTGAATGATGGTGGCCGAGGTGGTCAATTCCAATTGCGTGATGTGCTGTCGGATGAGCCGGGTATGTCGCCACTGGAACTGTGGTGTAACGAATCTCAAGAACGCTATGTGCTCGCGGTTGCGCCAGAAAATCTTGATCTGTTCCGTGCCATTTGTGCCCGTGAACGCGCTCCGTTTGCCGTGATAGGCGAAGCGACCGAAGCACGCCATTTAGGCGTAGCGGACAGCCACTTTGATAACATGCCCATTGACATGCCATTAGAGGTACTGCTGGGTAAAGCGCCCAAAATGCAGCGTGATGTGGTTAGTACCGTGCCAGTGCGCCAAACATTAGATTTTAGCGATGTTACCGTGGCTGATGCTGTGCAGCGGGTTCTGCGCTTGCCGGCCGTGGCGGAGAAAACGTTCTTGATCACCATTGGTGATCGTTCGGTTACCGGCATGGTGGCGCGCGATCAAATGGTTGGTCCATGGCAGGTGCCGGTTGCGAACTGCGCGTTAACCACCGCTGCTTTAGATACTTACCATGGTGAAGCGATGTCAATGGGGGAGCGTACGCCGCTGGCTTTAATCAATTATGCCGCATCCGCGCGTATGGCCGTTGGCGAAGCACTGACCAACATGGCAGGGGCGCAGATCGGCGCTCTAACTAACGTGAAGTTGTCGGCGAATTGGATGTCTGCTGCTGGCCACCCTGGTGAAGATGCCGGTTTGTATCAAGCAGTACAGGCCATTGGTGAAGAGCTGTGCCCAACCTTAGGCTTAACCATTCCTGTAGGGAAAGACTCCATGTCCATGAAGACGACATGGCAAGAGAATGGCCAAGAAAAAGCGGTAACAGCACCATTAAGTTTGGTGATCACCGCTTTTGGCCGAGTTGAAGATGTGCGCAGCAATGTCACCCCCCAGCTAAGCCAAGCAGCCGACACTCAGTTGCTGTATTTAGACATTGCTGCAGGCCAACAGCGTTTAGGCGGTTCGGCGCTGGCACAAGTTTACAATCAATTGGGTGATCAAGCGCCGGATGTTGATAACGCAGCACGCTTAAAAGCGTTTTGGCAATTATTGCAACAATTGGTGGCCGATGATCAGCTCTTGGCTTATCACGACAAGGGCGATGGTGGGTTATTTGTAACACTGGCAGAGATGGCGTTTGCGGGCAACATTGGGTTGAATATCAACCTAGAAGGTCTTGGAACTGATCCACTAGCGTTGCTGTTTAACGAAGAGCTTGGGGCGGTTGTTCAGATCCGTCAGGCGGATCTCGATGCCGTGATCTCCGCGGCAATTGTACATGGCTTTGAGGATTGCATTCACCCAATTGGCACGGTTGCGAAAGGCGATCAAATTGTTATCCGCCAAGGTGAGCAAGAGTGGCTGCGTGAGTCACGTTCGAGCCTGCGTAGTGCTTGGGCGGAATTAACCCATCAGATGCAATCGCTGCGTGATAACCCAGAATGCGCACAAGAAGAGTTTGTTGCGAAGGGGAACGCCAACGATCCAGGTCTCTCTACCAATGTGTGCTTTAACCCAGCCGAGGACATTGCCGCTCCTTATATTGCCAAAGGGACAGCACCTAAAATCGCCATTTTACGTGAACAAGGGGTGAACTCACATGTTGAGATGGCGGCCGCCTTCGACCGTGCCGGTTTTGAAGCCATTGATGTGCATATGAGCGACATTCTTGCTGGCCGCCTAACGCTGGCTGAGTTTCAAGCATTAGTGGCCTGTGGTGGTTTCTCGTATGGGGATGTACTGGGTGCCGGTGAAGGCTGGGCGAAGTCCATCTTATTTAACGAGCGTGCGCGTGAGCAGTTCCAAGGTTTCTTTGAACGGCCAGATACCCTCAGTTTAGGGGTATGTAATGGTTGTCAGATGTTGTCGAATTTGAAATCGATTATCCCTGGTACAGAGTTATGGCCGCATTTTGTGCGTAACCGCTCGGAGCGTTTTGAGGCGCGTTTCTCATTAGTAGAAGTGCAACAAAACCCATCAAAATTCTTTGCCGGCATGGCGGGTAGCGTAATGCCTATTGCGGTTTCGCATGGGGAAGGGCGGGCGGAGTTTGCCGATTTAGCCGCGTTCCAAGCTGCTGACAACTCCGGTACTGTTGCGCTGCGTTACTTGAATAACCAAGGCCAAATTGCAACGGCGTACCCAGCAAACCCGAACGGCTCGCCTGCGGGGATCACCGGCTTAACCAGCGTGGATGGCCGAGCAACGATTATGATGCCGCACCCAGAGCGAGTGTTCCGTACTGTAACCAACTCATGGCACCCAGCCGAGTGGGGTGAAGATAGCCCATGGATGCGCATGTTCCGTAATGCACGTGTTGAATTGGGCTAAAATTTAGCCACATTTCAGTAATTGAAAACCCAGCGATAGCTGGGTTTTTTTTGTTTCATTAATGTATTTTTTAGTTTTAATTAGAGTGCTGATGGTTGATTTTTTTTGTCAAATGTTCGCATCTTGGTTGTGAATTTAATTGATGAGATTAAATTTTTTTTAGTTGTTAAAGTCGAAAGTTGTTTTAACTTTAATCGGAGTAATATTGCTTGCTTATTTGGCTACAGGCTGTTTTTATACGCAACCAAGATATTCAACATAATAAAAATCGCTCGTCAGAGCGGTCAGCTATTATGTAAGTGTATTTTTACTCTAAGTTGTTTTTAGGAACGCTATTTCAATGAAAACTAATTTCCGTCTGGCGTCTGTGCCGATGATCGTAAGCGCCGCATTGCTGTCTGCTTCTGTACAAGCAGCAGATGCGCATGTTGCTGATTCTGTTATTGAACAACAACACAAAGCTTTACAAGTGAACACCGCAGGTAAAGGCTTTGGTCCACAATCTCCACGTGACATTGACTCACTGAAAGGCAAAAACAGTGTGCAATTCGCATGGGCGCCAGCGTCGACTGAAATGAACTTGTGTAACATCCACTTCCACAAAAATGCTGAGCACAAAGGTGGTGAATTTACCCGTTACGCAGGCAATGGCGATGGCCGTGGTCACCGTTCTGGCTTTACTTATGCCGGCTTGTTAACTGAGCAAGAGCGTGCGCCAGTAAGCTACCCAGTCTGTGCTAACAGCTCTGGTGAGCTGGCCCCTGGCGATACCATTGAAGTGCACTACGTATACTCTAGCGCAGAAATTCAGCCAGGACCAAGCCTTGGGGCTTGTTTCAATGAAGCGACCAACAACCCACAACTGCGCGTAGAAGCACAGGTTGTTGTACTGGTAAACGATGCGAAAGCACAAGACTTCGGTACCTTGGCATATCACGAGCAAGCGAATGGCTTCCACCAAGCGGTGAACATTCCAACGAATACCGGTACCCCAGTACAATACAAAGGTTCAACCACTGGTCCTGCTTACAACGAGCAAGGCTCACCGTTCCAAGTAACTTGGAGCGTGCGTCCTAAAGTAGTTAAAGCCGACATCGCCACTGTAGCGAAGTGGTGTGATTCGAATACTTTTAATGAAGATCATGGCCACGGTGTACGTAACTTAGTTATCGTACCTGAGCTGTTGTCGAACGAAGCGCTGTAAATATCAGTGTGCTTAGGCATAATGCCTATGCAGATGATTAAGTGTGTTTAAGAAAAAAGAGCCATTGCTAGCAATGGCTCTTTTTTTATATAGAAATGGGCTTAAACGCAGCCGAGAGTCTATGACGTATTCGGTTTGGTTAACTTTTAGCAGTCAGTTGTTGTTGCAATTACACTTACGCCGCTGTCGGCATGGTTGCTGTAACCAACTTTACAGCCAAAGGCACTGTTACCATTGCTGTATTCATAATCTTCAGTAAAAAAGATGTACAGCGCATTACCGCCACTGCCATCGGCAAAATATTCACCGGAAGAGAAGTTATTGCTATCTAAATCCGATTTGTTCGCCATTTTCAAGTCGATTAATGAAGTGATTAATTCATAGTAAACATCGGTGCTTTTACCTGTTACCACTGGGTAACCATTATACAACTCGATTTCTTGGCCATTATGTTCAATTGTGGCTTCACCTACGTGCAACCCCAAAATAATGGCTTTAGCGTGCAGTAATTCTAGGCTACTTCTAAGTTGGGCGGCGGCATCCGCCATTTTGGCCGCTTTCGCATCGGACTTTAATGAGATGAACTTAGGAGCCGCTACTGCTGCTAAAACACCTAAAATAACAATAACAACAACCAATTCAATGAGGGTAAAACCTTTACTTTTCTTCATGTTTATTATCACGCATGTAAAATTTAGAGTGCAATGTTATTGATTGGATTGCTCGGTGGCAATTGTGTTGACTAAATGTTTCGTGCTGTTTTTCTGATTTGGTGGGTTTGTTTGCACTTGTTGCGCTTAATGTGACATTTGAGTGAGGTGGTATTACATCCGGTTATAAGTTGTCCGAAATTTAATTTTCCTCTTAGTATTGGCGGAACAATGGAAAGTAAAAGGAATAAAGAAATAGGAAACGGAAACGGCGCTTTCGTGTGGGCTTTGTATTATTCCGATTTTTCGAGCAGAGCGTCGAATGAGTGATCTTATGGGTGTTGCAATACTGTTCGAACGTCCACTTTCTGCTTTCGAAAAAGGGCAGAAAAACAACAGAGATAATGCTTTTTTATAAAAAAGTGATCCCAGTCGCGATTGGCTGATTGTGGTTCAAAGCGTTCAGCTTTAAGGTACTTGCCTCATAAATAAAACCATGAATAAAGCAGTGTAAACTGTGGGGAAGTAGCAGCTATGAAGTCAGAGTCTCCCAAAGGGGGCGCTTTTCTAGATAAGATTGAGCGCGTAGGCAATAAAATGCCTGATATTACGATGTTGTTCTTTTTAGCAACGTTAGTGTGTATTGCTGTTTCGTGGGCTTTGTCATTTGTTTCATTTGACTATATCCACCCATTAACAGAACAGCCAATTGAAGTGGTTAACCTGCTGAGCGCCAGCGGTTTAATGGCACTAATGACCTCATTAGTCAGAAACTTCGTTAACTTCCCACCATTAGGGATCACCATCGTTGCCACTTTAGGCATCGGTATTGCGGAAAGCTCTGGCTACATTCGTGCATTACTGCAACGCCTGTTAGCAGTTGTGCCATTAAAAGCGGTAACCCCATCTGTTATTATGATTGGGATCCTCGCGCACATCGCCTCAGACTCCGCCTACGTAATTTTAATGCCGGTAGCGGCTTATATTTTTTATAAGACTGGTAAGCACCCATTAGCCGGTATTGCAGCAGCCTTTGCCGGCTTAGCGGGCGGTTTTACTGCTTCGTACACGCCATCGATTATTGATCCTATTATGGCGGGCTTTACTCAGAGTGCGGCGCAGATCATCGATCCAAGTTACCAAGTGAACGTGCTGTGTAACTATTTCTTCTCCGTTGCATCCACCTTTGCGGTATTGGCTACTTGTTGGTACATCACTGATAAAATTGTTGAGCCTCGTTTGCAAGCCTCTATGCCAGTAGACGTTGAGCAAGTTGAGCAAGAAGGCAGTGAGCAACCAACGGCTTTACAGCAAAAAGCGTTTTTCTGGGCAAATAGCATCTTTATTGCAATGGCTGTATTAGTTACCGCCTTAATGGTGCCAGAAAGCTCTATGTTCCGCGCACCAGATGGCAGCTTAACCAGCCCAGCATCGCCAGCAATGCAACTTATTGTACCGATGCTACTGGTGTTCTTTGCGGTTCCTGGTTTGGTGTATGGTTTTATGAGCCAAACATTCCAAAGCATGAAAGACGTAACTAAAGCGATGGAAACGATCACCACCACGTTGATCTCATTCTTAGTTTTTGCGTTCTTTGCTGCACAGTTCTTGTATTGCTTTGGCCAATCGCAAATCGGCGCTTTGATGGCACTGGCCGGTGCGGAAGGCTTAAAAACCTTAGCTTTACCAGGGCAGGTTACTATTTTCGGCGTTATTTTATTAACCGCGTGTCTAAACTTAGTGATCACCTCTGCGTCATCCAAATGGGCCATTTTGGCACCGGTATTGGTGCCTATGTTAATGATGGTGGGCTTATCTCCCGAATTAACTCAGGCGGCTTTTAGAATTTCAGACAGTGCGGTAAACGTATCGACACCGATGTTTGCTTTTTACCCTCTGATTATTGCTTACATGCAGCGTTATAGCAGCACCGCCGGGGTAGGAACCTTGGTTTCCATTATGCTGCCTTATACCGTCGGTTTATTATTGGCGTTCTCGTTTATGCTTTACCTGTTCTGGGGTTTGGATATTCCATTAGGTTTTGGTGCGAGTTATACCTACCAACCATAAATTATGGTGATTTTTAAGGGGGCGCATCGCGCCCCTTTTTGTGTAAATGTTCAACAGGAATTGTTATGACTATCGCAACCAAACTGGTGCAGTCTTTCTGCCGTTATGTGGCTATTCCGAGTCAATCGGATGCTTCTGTAAACCACCTGCCAACAACGCCTGGCCAATTAGAATTAGCCAAATTGTTAGAGCAAGATCTACATCAGTTAGGTCATCTGGAAACCGAAATCACCGAAACTGGGATCTTAATTGCCAAATTAAATGGCAACTGTCCAGAAGCGAAAACACTGGGTTTTGTGGCCCACTTAGATACTGTGGATGTTGGTTTAAGCCCAGAAATTAAACCGCAATTGCTGCACTACCAAGGTGAGCCGTTGTGTTTGAATGCCGAGAAAAACATCACGATTGATGAACAGTTGCGCCCAGAGCTAGCGGCCTACCGTGGCTGCGATATTCTGTTTGGTGATGGCA
>JAWXTX010000115.1:0-8165 GCA_044433165.1 Ferrimonas sp.
TGCCATTAACATCGAAAGCCAGTGGGGTAACACCACGTACTAACGCGCTTAACGCCAAGGTGCTTTGATGACGAGACAGCGCAAAAATTGGCAAGCTGGATGAAATGCGGCTCATCAGGCGAGGGGTCAACCCCGATTCCGTTAAAGCAATAATGCCTTTTACGTTATTGAGGTGGTTTGCCGCGTACATGGTGGCCATCGCAACGGTTTCTTCAACGCTGTCAAAAGAACAGGCTAAACGGTGCTTAGATAAAACGATGCTTGGTTGCTTTTCAGCCCCTAAACAGACACGCGCCATGGCTTGTACGGTTTCTTCTGGGTAGTCACCGGCTGCGGTTTCAGCCGACAACATCACCGCGTCGGTGCCATCCAGTACGGCGTTGGCTACGTCCATGACTTCTGCGCGAGTTGGCATTGGGCTTTCGATCATAGACTCCATCATTTGAGTCGCGGTGATCACCACTTTGTTCAATTGACGGCTGCGCAAAATCAGCTTCTTTTGAACTCCAACCAGCTCAGGATCGCTGATCTCAACGCCTAAGTCGCCACGGGCAACCATAACCACGTCGGATGCTTTGATCACGTCGTCAATCGCTTCGTCGGTTGCAACGGCTTCTGCGCGCTCAACTTTAGCAACAATGGCGGTTTCCAAACCGGCTTCACGAGCCAATTGGCGTGCGTAATCCAGATCCGCACCGCTACGAGGGAAAGATACTGCTAAGTAATCCACCTTCATTTTAGCGGCAGTGATGATGTCGGCTTTGTCTTTTTCAGTCAGAGCTGCAGCGGATAAACCACCCCCTAACTTGTTGATGCCTTTGTTGTTTGACAGTGGGCCACCCACAGTTACTTCGGTGTGTACGCGGTTGCCTTCAACCGAAGTAACGCGTAATTGCACTCGGCCATCGTCCAGCATCAGGATGTCGCCAGGAACAACATCTTGTGGTAACTCTTTGTAATCTAAGCCAACATGCTCTTGGTTGCCGGCACCTTTTGGCAGATCGCTGTCCAGAATGAAGGTATCGCCAATGGCCAATTTGATTTTGCCATTTTCAAAGGTTGATACGCGAATTTTAGGGCCTTGTAAGTCGCCTAAAATAGCCACGTGCTTACCGTGTTTAGCGGCTAACTCACGAACAACACGACAACGCTCAATATGGTCTTCTGGGCTACCGTGGGAGAAGTTCATCCGTACTACGTTGGCGCCGGCCAGAATGATCTTTTCTAAGTTGTTATCGCGATCGGTTGCAGGGCCTAAGGTGGCAACGATTTTGGTTCTTCTGAGCATTGTAACTACTCCGTGCATTCAGAATAAAAAATAAAGGGGGGCAGCTTGCAAACAAACTGCCCATTGAACATTAACCTTCAATAGCAATTTGGCCAGTCCACTGGAACTGCTGTTCGCCAAATTTTACTACGTTCGGGGTGTCATCAGAAACGTGGCTTAAGTTGCTTACCATTACCGTAATAACAAAGTCAGCGCCGTGCAGACGGATAACAGAAGCTTGATCATTGTGGCCAACCACTTCTAAACGCTCTAATTGGCCGCGCGCATCATAAGAGATCTCTTTGGCTTCATTAAAGTAACCGTGGCTTTCTAACACACTGGCAAACAAATGATCGTTACCGTATTGGCGGTAAATTAACGACGGCTCACTGCGTAGGTTGAACTTCGGATCAGCGCCGCCTGTACGGGCAAAAATCACTTCACCACCCGCGCTCGCAGAGGTGATTAAGCTGTAATAGCCTTCACCTTGCAACCAGCTTACCAAGGTAGAGCCTTTACCGGTTTTCGCGTTAGCCACTTGCAGCAAGTGCTGGTAACCGTTCGCTGAACCCATCGCCTGCCAGCCCCACTCGTGGTAGGTGTACTCAAAGTCAGTACGGATGATTTGGCCCGCGTACTGAATGGCGTAATCGTACATATGCTCGCGTTTATCGTCGGCCATAATGCGATATAAATCGATCAATAGCGGCTGTTCAAAGCGAGGGTGGTTCAGCATAAATACGCTGCGCTGTTGGCGCACGCCATCGTGATGCTGCAGGGCAAAAGCGCTCATGCCTTGCAGATCCGCGTCTTCTTTTAAGAAGAAATGCGGTACACCGTGTACGCTGTCGGCTTTTTCCACACTGAAGTGGTTTTGGCAACGCTTATCAATGGTAACGGCGTTGTGAGCGATGGTTTGACGAGCGTAGGTTTTGTTTTCGTTTAAGTAACGGCCACCAAATTTCGGCTCAACGTTCACCCAGCGACCAAAACCGTACTCGCGGAGCACTTCTTGGCCACGGTTAAAGTAGGTGATCCCTAATGTGTCAAAGTGGCCATGGCCCATGCCGTGTTGGCCATAGTTCATTACGGCCATGCTTTGTTGGTTGTCTTTGCCTAAAATACGCAGGAAACCTTGGGCACCACGGTCGCCATCTGGGCCTTCGTTCAACTCAACGCTTGGCCAGTGAGCCGGTGGGATCTGCTCGCCACAATCATTGACCGCGTCAGACAATGCTTTACCGGCAGGATGCAGGAATACTTCGTCTTGCAGCTTGGCCAAGCCTAATAATTTGTCATCACGGCCATAGCGGGTATGGCTAATCGCACACGCAATAACAATGCCTTCATCGCGCACGTCCATGGTTAACGAGGCGTCATTCAGGGCTGGTAAGCAACCATTAGGGTAAGCGGTTGCTAAAATTGCATCTAAAGTCGTTTTAATAACGCGCTGCTTGTATTCAAAGATCTTCAGCTCTGGACGATGGCGTGCTAAGGCTTCAGCAAACATCACCAGTGGGCGGATCGCATAGCGGGCGTAGTAAGGCCCCTCAATGTAATAACCACTTGGTGCAAACAACTGAGTAATTTGCGCTAAGAAGCCAGCCGTGGTGTCGTCGTTATTTTGGCCGTGAATACATAAATCAACGTACTCTTGGCGACCCAAAGCAAAACCACAGATCCCAACAGCGGCAACAGCCCAGATCCCATGGTTGTGGATCCAGTCAAAATCGTGCGCGTATTTCACGGTGAACATGGTTAGCATTGGCTCAAACACGCCTTGCTCAATGGCGCTGCGGTGCTCTTCTGGCAGCCAAGCACGAATGCAGCTGTAGCCCAAAGAGGCGTACAGCAGCCAGTTATGCTCATTTAAGATCTGGTGGAATAAACGCCCAGTTGGGTTGGTGTTCAGCTGCTCGTGGTATGGAAATGTTAAATATTTATCCGCATACATCAGCAACAAATCGCGCAGCCATTCGGCATAGCGCTCATCACCGGTAATAAGGAAAAAGCGGCCCGCCAAATCTAGATTAATGTAGTTTTGTTTGTGGCGGTTGTGCTCATAGCCATTAGCAGGGCCTGAACCTGGGCATTCTAGCGGGTGAAGCATATAGGCATCTAACGCTGCTTGCTGTTGGCGCAGTGTTCGACCTAGTAGGGTGTCCTGAGTCAAATCGACCGCCAGTTCGCGGGCTTCTTGCTCGGTCATTAAAACCGGTTGAATATTGTCTGTTGCCATAACGGGTGATATCCATTAATAGAAAACTCGCTACAGTCTACGGCTAATTGATTGTCATTTAAAACGCCATTTCAAAAAAATTAGATGGTTATCTTTTTATTGGCAGGAAAGAGTGACTTTTGTGAACCAAATCAAGTACAGCAATTTCAGTAATCGATTAGGCTTAACACAACGCAAAAGTGAAACCTTGTTTTAAAGTTGGTTTCGCTGGCTGCGTTACCAACCAACGGATTAGGTTTTGGAGCCTCAAATATGTTGAAATCATTAAAGAAAGCGTTATCTGGTCTTACGCTGGCATGCATTGCCGCTGCCCCAGTTGCAGCCGCCTCAGAAAGCGCTCCTTCTACTGTATTTTTAAATGCAGATTTAATTAGCGCAAGCAAAGCCCGCTTGCAAAACAACACCGCAACCCCAGAAGCGCAAGCCAGTTACTTGGCGTTGATCGCAGAAGCCGAAGATGCCATGAAAGTGGGCCTGCTTTCGGTAACCGATAAAACCTTAATGCCCCCATCTGGCGACATTCACGACTATTTCTCCATTAGCCCTTATTGGTGGCCTAACCCGAAAACCGCTGATGGTTTGCCTTGGATCCGTAAAGACGGCAACACCAATCCGGATTCTAAAACCACCGCAACCGACTCGACTCGCATTGGCTTATTTACCCGCTCAGTACGTGCTTTAGGTCTGGCGTACTATTTTAGCGGCGATGAAAAATACGCAGAGCAAGCCACCAAAATGGTGCGTCATTGGTTCTTTAATGCCGACACCAAAATGAACCCGAACTTGCGTTACGCGCAAGCTGTACCAGGGGTAGACGACCAACGTCGCAGTGGTTTGATTGACTCTCGCAGCCTGAGCGATCGTTTAGTGGATGCCTTGGCGCTGCTGAAAGGCTCGAACGCGTGGACGGCTCAAGATGAAGAACAGATGCAAGCGTGGATGAACCAATTCTTAGATTGGCTTATCACCTCGGAGCAAGGTACTGCTGAAATGTTCTCTGAGAACAACCACGGTACTTGGATGCAAACCCAAGTGGCAGGCATCGCGTACTACACTGGCCGCTACGATTTAGCGAAGAGCGTAGTAGGTAAAGCCAAATTCCGTATTCGTGAGCAATTTAAGAAAGATGGCAGCCAACCAGAAGAATTAGCGCGTACTCGTGGCTACTGGTACAGCTTCTTTAATTTAGATGCGTTGGCTCACTTAGCGCAATTAGGTGAAAAACTGGATGTTAATATCTGGGAGCACCAGTACAAAGATCGCTCTTTCATTAATGGCATTGATTTAATGGCCAAGCACTTAGATGCAGACAAATGGCCATGGCGTAAAAATGACACTGACATCAAAAAAGGCCGTTTCCAAACCTTCCGTATGTTAAGTGTTTACCGTAAAGCCGACCAAGCTTTGGGGCAGAATCGCTACCAGCCTGTGATTGAAGCCATTGGCTTTGCTAATCCAGAGATGAGCAGCAGCAACTTAGCGCAGATCTGGGCAGAACGTGACGTTTACTTGCTTTACCCAAAGCTGTAAGCCCAGCGCATAGATAAATAACACATTGCCGGTTCGTCGCTGAACCGGCATTTTTATTATATTTTTTACCATTGAAGGGGATGAGGCCAATGGCTCAAATTGTAAAAGTACTAGGACGTGAAGTAATGGACTCGCGCGGCAACCCAACGGTTGAAGCAGAAGTGCATTTAGAAGGTGGTTTCATCGGTATGGCGTGTGCGCCATCTGGTGCTTCTACCGGTACTCGCGAAGCACTGGAACTGCGTGACGGCGACAAAACCCGTTACTTAGGCAAAGGCGTATTAAAGGCTGTTGCCAACGTAAATGATCTGATTGCCCCAGCCCTGATTGGCCAAAACGCCACTGAGCAACGTCAGCTTGATCAAATCATGATCGACTTAGACGGCACCGAAAACAAAGACAAGCTGGGCGCAAACGCCATCTTGGCCGTATCTTTGGCCGCAGCGAAGGCTGCAGCAGCCGCCAAAGGCATGCCACTGTACGCGCACATTGCCGAGCTGAACGGCACCCCAGGTGTTTACTCGATGCCGCTGCCAATGATGAACATCTTAAACGGCGGTGAGCACGCGGATAACAACGTTGATATCCAAGAGTTCATGGTTCAGCCAGTTGGCGCGCCAAACTTCCGTGAAGCGCTGCGCATGGGCGCAGAGATCTTCCACGCCTTAAAAGGGGTGTTAAAAGCCAAGGGCTTGAACACCGCGGTTGGCGACGAAGGCGGCTTTGCACCAAACTTAGCGTCGAACGCCGAAGCGCTGGCTGTGATTAAAGAAGCGGTAACTGCGGCCGGCTACGAGCTGGGCAAAGACGTGACCTTAGCACTGGATTGTGCGGCTTCTGAATTCTACAAAAACGGCCAATACGTGTTAGCGGGTGAAGGTAAATCGTTTGATTCAAACGGTTTCTCCGACTTCTTAGCGGAGCTGGCCAGCCAATACCCAATCGTTTCGATTGAAGACGGTCTGGATGAGTCTGATTGGGATGGTTGGGCTTACCAAACCAAGATTTTGGGCGACAAAGTACAGCTGGTTGGTGACGACCTGTTTGTAACCAACACCAAGATCTTAAAGCGTGGTATTGAGAACAGCATCGGTAACTCCATTCTGATCAAGTTCAACCAAATCGGTTCGTTGTCTGAAACCTTAGACGCCATCAAAATGGCCAAAGACGCGGGCTTCACCGCCGTGATCTCACACCGTTCTGGCGAAACCGAAGACGCGACCATTGCTGATCTGGCGGTGGGTACTGCGGCAGGCCAAATCAAGACCGGCTCCTTGTGCCGTTCTGATCGCGTAGCCAAGTACAACCAATTGCTGCGCATTGAAGAAGCACTGGGCGATCGTGCTCCGTTCTGTGGCCGCAGCGAAATCAACGGTCAGGCGTAAGCGCTGAGCCACAAGCGTTAAATTAAGCTTATTGACGATTACGCCCCAGCAGTGCTGGGGCGTTTTTGTATTGAGATAGGGCATGCCAATACGCTTTTGATTTTACGATGTAAATCGCGACGACATCATTTTGAATAAGGCGACCGAAATCAGAGATAAAAAAAAGCCGCGATTAACGCGGCTAAATTGGGGAAAACGCAGCAAAATTAAGCGTTGTGGATAGCAATGGCTTCTTTAGCCAGAGCCGTAATTTGATCCCACGCTTTAGCATCCACTAACTCATCTGGAGTTAACCAAGTACCACCAATGCATGGCACCGCTGATAACGACAAGTAGTCATTCATGTTGCTTGGCTTAATACCGCCAGTAGCGCAGATCTTCAAACCTTGCAGTGGGCCAGTCAGAGATTTTAACGCAGGCACACCACCGTTGGCTTCTGCAGGGAAAAACTTCAAGTAACGGTGACCATAGCTCATGGCTGTCATCGCTTCAGAAACGCTGGCAACACCAGGAATAAATGGAATTTTGGCATCACGGCCTGCAGCCAATAACTCTTCAGTTGCCCCTGGTGTTACGATGAATTGACCACCTGCATCCACAACGGCTTGCAGATCTTCAGGGGTTAAAACGGTGCCGGCACCGGTCATCACTTCAGGTAATTCAGTGCGAATGGCACGAATGGCATCTAATGCACACTCGGTACGTAAGGTAATTTCAACCACGTTAATGCCGCCATCGGCTAAGGCTTTTACCATTGGAATGGCATCTTCTAAGCGCTTAATAACCAGTACAGGGATCACTGGGCTGCAAGCAAAAACGTCGTCTAAAGTAAGAGAAGCTACGGTTGTCATGGTACTGCTATCCTAGATAAGCATGAAAAAATCATTGTTAATCTTAGTGCGGGTTAGCAAACCCACACACTGCCAGCCAATACATCTGCATTAGCCATGGTTAAAGTGCATCAGTAGCAACGATCCCAATGGGCTCTTCCTGCGCTGATTTTATCAACATTAAGCCCACAATAAGTACGATTCCGCCACAAAGTGCAAAAACCGCGCGCCCCCATAGCGGATTTGGGATCGCCATCATCGTCATCACGGCAAAACCTGCGATGGTGATTAAACGCCCGAGCATGGTTCGTTGCTTGTTATCTAATGCCTGTTGTTCTGTTGTGTTGTTAATCAATGGGGTGGCTAAATTATTGAAAAAAAGCTCAACTTGTTGCTGACGCGCACTGGATAATGGCCGGTAGAAGCAGCACGTAAGCAGAAAGTAGCCGCCGGTAAATACGATGTGAGCCGCTAACCCTAAAACCACTTTCGCATCACTCCATTCGCGGGCGGTCAGCGGCTGATCTAAAGCAAACAGGCTCTGTAAATGCGCAGGCGTAATCACAAAACCGACAATATAAGAGATCAGTGCACCAACAAGTAATGTGGACCAGCCCGCCCAATCGGGGGTGCGTTTAATAAAAAAGCCTAAAAACGCGGGGATCAACATCGGAAAGCTTAATAATGCACCCACGTACATCATGGTATCGAACAGGCTTAGCCCTTTTAATGATTGAATAAACAGCGCCGTCAAAATAATTAACACCCCAAATATCGCCGAGGTGATTTTAGATACCCACATTAGCTCTCGCTCTGGTGCTCGATTCGCACGGATCACCGGCTCATAAAAATTTTTAACAAAGATCCCTGAATTTTTATTTAAGCCCGAGTCCATGGAGCTCATGGTGGCGGCC
>JAWXTX010000116.1:0-8050 GCA_044433165.1 Ferrimonas sp.
AAAAGCAGTGCGAGCAGTGCCGTAGCTGCTGCCGCGGAAACGGCTTCAAGCGTCAGTGCCTGTGTTGGTGAGAACGTGCAGATGGGAACGGATGTACTAAAGGACACGGCCAGTGCCGCCAGTGCGGGTTTTAAGGCTTCGGTAGCGAAGCATCGCGCACCGGACGCCGAATCTTCCGTTCAAGGAGAAAGCCATGAGTAACAGTAATACGCAATTAAGCGTGGCGCAGCGAGCGCTGTTGGTGAGTGCCATGCTCGGAGGCGGTGCCAGTGTTGCGAAGCATTGGTCTGCTTATCAACAAGGAGAGATGACGGCATCGACGTTGGCGCGTACTGCTTTGCGCCAAGCGGCGCAAGCGGGGGTTGCCGGTGGGGTTGCCACCGCCATTGGTACGCGGATGGCTGGGCGCCCCTTACTGTCGTTGGCCACCATTGCGTTGGGCGGTGCGGCGGTTTTGTGTGTTATGGACGAGCGTAAAGCGCGGCAGGAGCATGCTTCTTATGAGTAACCATCAATCCACACCGGAACAAGCCGCGGCGTACAGTTATGGGATCTCTGCCCCGACGGGATCAGTGCCTTCTTATACTAGCCCTTATGGCGTTCCTTATGGTGCCGCTGCACCCGCCACAGAACCGGGTTATCAGCAGCAAAATCAACGCACGCATTTTATTTCGGGGCTGATTGCGGGGGCAGCATTTGCCTACTTGCTGAGTAATAAAAATGTGCAACATGGCATTGCTTCGATGGGCAGCAAAGCTTGGTCGACGGTGCGCGGCGAGGTGGAAGAACTGAAAGAGCGTTTAGAAGATACCCAAGCGGAATTGGATTACTATCGTAGCCAGCATAAGGATAAATAATGTATCACGCCCAAGTGAAACACCAACTCCCAGGACGGGTGCGTTTGGCCATCATGATTGATGGTGCTGATGAAGATGCAACTTGGGCGGATCATGGCCATTATTTGCGCCACCGGTTATTAGCGTTTGTTGGTGTAACCGGAGTGCGGGTGAATGTTGATGCTCAATCACTGCTGGTGGAATACGATGCTCTGCAATTAGAGGCGGCTCAGATCCAACAACATGTGAGGACTTTGCCATCCTACGATGCCGCTATGGTGGCGCCCATCAGTGAGGATGACAACGCGCACCAGTACACCCGAGGCGAGATCTATTTTAATCTGCTGGGTTTGGTTGCCAGCAGTGTTTTACCCTCGGCCTTTAGTGCCTTAACCACCACAACGATTATTGCCCCAACGATATTTACGGGAATAGAGCAGCTTCAGCAGCAGCAACTCAATGGCGAGGTGTTGGATGCCATTGCCATTGGTTTATCGGCTTATCGGGGCGATTATCGCACCGCCATGCTCACCCAGACGCTGCTATCTATAGGAGAGTATTTAGAGCAACAAACCAGCCGTAAAAGCGACAGCTTGTTGGTTGAATTGATGCAACCTAAAGACAGCCAAGTTTGGGTGTTACGGCAGGGGCAATCACTGCAATTAAGCTCGGCGGAATTGCAGGTGGGCGATCAGGTTCGGTTAACCGCAGGGGAGTTGATCCCCGCCGATGGCCGCGTGTTGCGTGGTGTGGCGTTGGTCAATCAAGCGGCTTTAACCGGAGAAGCGGTGCCCGTACGGCGTGAAGCGGAAGCCATTTTATTCGCTGGTACCATTTTGCATGACGGCAATATTACGATGGTGGTGGATAAAGTGGGGGCCGACACCACAACCGCGCAGGTTGCGGCATTAATTACCGATGCGCTAGCACAAAAAAGTCAGACTCAGCTAAGTACCCAAGCGATGGCCGATCGGCGCGTTAAGATAACCTTGGGCATGGGGGCGCTCGTGTATGCCTTAACGCGAGATCTAGAGCGAATGGCCTCGGTTTTTTTAGTGGATTATTCTTGTGCATTAAAACTTTCCACTCCCGTTACTTTTAAAGCGCTGATGTATGCTGCAGCCAAACAAGGCATTGTTTTTAAAGGCGGGAGAGCCATCGAGGAGCTGGCCGAAATTGATACGGTGGTGTTTGATAAAACCGGTACCTTAACGCACGGCACCATGGAAGTGACGGATGTGATTTGCATGACGCAGCAACAATCGGCACAGGAGCTGTTAGCGCTGGCAGCCTCCGTTGAGGAGCACTGTAACCACCCATTATCGCAAGCCTTAGTAAATGCCGCGAAGCAACAAGACTTACCGCACATTGATCACGGTGAAGTGGATTACGTGGTTGCCCATGGGCTTCGCTGCCAGATCCAAGGCACCACATTAGTTATCGGCAGCCGTCATTTTTTAGAAGCACATGAAAAGGTTGATTTTAATGAATTTTCAGCCAGCATTCAGGCTTTAGAACAGGCTGGTAAGCACGTCTTATATATGGCGGTAGATGGCCACCCTCTGGGGCTGTTTGGGCTGCGGGACAGTTTGCGCGAAGAGGTGGTTGATACGCTAGCTCGGTTGCGTCAAAGCGGTGTTGAGCAATTATTGTTGCTTACTGGCGATACGGAAATTAAAGCACAGCAATTGGCTGAGCAATTGGGGCTGGATGGCTATTTAGCGCAGACGGACCCGAAAAGCAAAGCCGCCGTAATAGCGCAGTTGCAACAAGCCGGACGGCGGGTGTTATTTGTGGGCGATGGCGTGAATGATGCTCCAGCCTTAACCACGGCCGATGTGGGGGTTGCGATGGCTGCGGGCACGGAATTAGCACAGCTGGCCGCCGATGTAACCCTGTTGCAAGACTCGCTTCTTGGGGTGGCACAAGCCCGTGAATTTGCCCAGCAAGGATTAAGGCTGATTGGCAGCAACATCCGTTTGGCCGAACTGGCCAATAGCGGCATTATGCTGGCGGCTGCAACGGGCATGTTAAAACCAAGCCATAGTGCTTTATTGCATAATGGCACCACGTTAGCGGTTTTAGCGCGGGCGCTGCAGGCGCGTCGTTGGCAACGTTAACATGCGTTTGGGGCAAAGCACTTTTGCCCCAAAATCTCTGCTCAAATCGCGCTATTTGGGTTCGCTGGCAGAATCATCGTTATGCTTAACTTGTGGCTCACTTAACTGGTTGTGATTGGCCTGATCGCGCGCCAGTAAAGCAATTAAGATGAGTGCTGGAATGCCCATTAATGCCACTACCACAAAAAAGTGAATGTATCCCCAACTGTCGACCATCCAGCCGGAATAACCGGCAATAAACTTGGGGAACAACAGCATCATGGAGGACAATAACGCATATTGAGTGGCGCTATAGGCTTTATTGGTGAGGCTGGAGAGATAGGCAATAAAGGCGCTGGTGGCAATGCCGGCACTGAGGTTATCCAGTGAAATGGCGACCGTCAGCAGCGTTAAGTGGTAGCCTACCATGGCTTGTAAGGCAAATAACAAATTGGTGCTTGCCACCAAAACACCACCTAGAAACAGTACATTCATGGTTCCAAAGCGGTACACCAGCATGCCGCCAATGGCCGCGCCGATTAAGGTCATTATCACCCCAAAAACCTTGGCAATCGAGGCGATTTCCGCTTTGCTAAAGCCCATATCAACGTAAAAAACATTGGCCATTACCCCCATAACGATGTCGGAGATCCGGTAACAGGCTATCAACGCTAAAATCAAAAAGGCTTGGCGGCCATAACGTTGGAAAAAATCGGCAAAGGGTAACCAGAACACTTGATAAAGCCAACCTATCCAAGCGGGTTTATTGGCTAAATGTGGCGGTAAAACGGTGGCTGTTAGAGGCTGCTCCGGCGCTTGTGGTTCTGCACTGAGAAGCGTGGCGATAATACCAACAAGCATGGCGGCTGCCATGGCGAAATAGGCCGCTTGCCAAGCGCTGGCATGGTATTGATTGGGATCTGGATCAGCCCACGCGGCAATGGCCAATGCACCGGCACCAGAGACAATCATCGCCAAGCGATAACCGGTTTGGTACGCAGCCGCTAGTGCCGCTTGCATCGATTCTGGCGCCGCTTCAATACGAAAGGCATCCACCACAATATCTTGCGTGGCAGAAGCAAAAGAAACCAATAACGCCAGTAGCACCAGTTGCATAAGGTGGGTTTGTGGATCGGTATAGGCCATGGCGGTTAACCCTGCCATTAACACCAATTGAGTGGCCAGTAACCAACCACGGCGGCGCCCAAGTAGGCCACCCAATATGGGGATCTGAAGACGGGCTACCAGCGGTGCCCAAAGAAATTTTAAGGAATAGGTTAACGCCACCCAAGATAAAAAGCCGATGGTCGCGCGCTCAATGCCCGCCTCTCGTAGCCAAAACGATAAGGTGCCAAAGACCAATACCAGCGGTAATCCAGATGAAAACCCCAAAGCGAATAAAGAGAGTACGCGTGAGTTGGCGTACACCGAAAGAGCATTAAATTTAGAAAAAGAGGCGGACACGAGCGGCTCGATATAATTAGCGGGTGCTTAACCATAAGGTACACCCATGGTTGTCGAAACCTACCATCAAGGAGTATGGATGGTAGGCCCCAAAGAACGCATTACTGCGGCAGTAATACCACTTTTTCTAAGAGCAGCGGTTGCTCTGGCACATCTGGTGCGCCTAATTTGCGACTAAAACTGGTATTAACGCTACCTAAGGCATTTAACACCTCCAAGCCTTCGATGATCTCACCAAATACCGCATAGCCCCAACGTTGCGGTAAGGGATCTAAATTGGGGTTATCTTGCAAGTTAAAAAAGAATTGGTTGGTGGCGCTGTGTGGGGCGTTCGTACGTGCCATGGCCAAGGTTCCCCGAGTATTGAGTAGGCCATTGCCGGCTTCATTGGCAACGGGCGCACCTTCTAGCACGGGCTTGTAATCGGCCGTATAGCCACCGCCTTGCACAACAAAGTTTGGGATAATTCGGTGAAACAGGGTGTTGTCATACTGGCCTGTGACCGCGTAATGCAAAAAATTGTCGACCGACAGCGGTGCGCGGCTGCGATCCAATTCAACCAAAATGGTACCGTGGCTGGTATGCAAGGCCACTCTTGGAAACAGGTTATTGGGCTGGGTTGAGTGCGCCTGCAACATGGTGGTGCCCAACAGCCCCAATAACCCCAGCCCCAGTAATAATAAGCGGCTCATCGATGCCCTCCTTGATGCACTGCGGCTTGTTGTTGAATGAATTGATGCAATTCCACGTCCGCCAAACTCGCTTTGATTAATTGCGCGATGCGGTCGTTCAACTCGCGTTCAATGCGCGGGGCATCTGCGGTGAAGGTGCCAGTAAATTTCCCTTTAGCCACAAAGCGTTTGGATAATTCTTGGTGGGGATAACGAACCACGATGGTGATCGCGGTGAGGCTGATGGCTTCATGAGTAAGCCGATGTTGATCAACCACCACCAGCATTTCATCGAGTGTTAACAGTAATTGAGGGGCATCGGCATCATCGCTCAGTTGATACCCCATGCTACTTAGCCCATGGGCAAAAGCATTTTCTAATACCAACGTTGGACTGTTGCTAAGAGCCACATTTTGGATACTGCCATTGGTATGACGAAGCTCCGCTGCGTGGCGATGTGGGCGCACATCTTGGCTGGTAAATTGCACTGGCAATGGGGCGACTTGAGCCGCGCTGACGGTGGGCAACAGCGGGTTTAATATTAAGGTTGATGGTTGGCTGCTGCAGCCGCTTAGAGTTATGAGTAGGGCGCTGAGCATAGGCAGCAAGGCATGAAGTTTCATAATATTCGCTCGGATTTCTTCCCTAAAAAATGAATGGCGGCAGCATAGCAAATGCGGCCGCCATCGAAAACGCTCTCTGTGGGCTTAATAGCTGAACTCTTGTGGGCGTTTTTGTGCCTCTAGAACCACAAACTTAGCGTTGCTGGCGATGGTTTCATAACCGCCAAATAAACGGGTTAATTTGATGTGATAAGCCAAATGACGATTGCCCACGATGCGCAAGCGACCGCCCACTTTCAGTACCCGTTTGGCATCACGGAACATCTGCCAAGCGATGTGATCGGTCACCGCTTGTTGTTGGTGGAATGGGGGATTGCAGAGCACCAGATCTGCCGTACCGCCATCGATGCCAGAGAGGCAATCATTCCAAATGTATTCAATCCGATCTTGATGGGTTTCGGTGTTCAGCTTGCAAGCGGCCAGCCCTTGCCAAGACTCATCCGTAGCAATGATTTCGCAGTCTGGGTTGCGTTTGGCCATCGCCACCGTCAATACGCCGTTGCCGCAGCCCAAATCCACCACCAGCCCTTTGCTTTTTGGTAAATGCTCTAACAGTAACCGCGCCCCAATGTCTAAGCGCTGGCTGCCGTAGGTGTTTGGCAGGTTATGAATGGTTTGCTCTAACGGCTCGCAATACCAGCTGATTAATGGCTGTTGATCGCTGCGTCTAACGCTGCTTTGGCCGTAAAGTAAGCGCGCCTTTTTTTGGGCTCTGGATGGCTGAATATTATCTAAGAGCGCGCGGGTCAGCTCTGGCAGGGTGCTGGGCATGTCTTTTTGGCGTGCCCCAATAACAATGGGCGTACCATGGGGCAGGTGTTGATTGAGCCAGTCTAATTGGCTGCTGAGCAAGCGCAGATTTCGAGGCAATTTAATGAGTACCCCAGCCGGTGCAGGCCGACCTTCCAGTTGCTCAATTTGCGCTTGAGGCGATTCAATGGCCTCAAGCTGATTGAGCTCTAAATTCTGTGTTAATGCTTGGTGTGCCACAAAAGAATCGTTCACCCATTGCAGTGGCCGCTCGGGTTCATTGGCGCGAATGCCAGCAGCGATGGCACCAAAATGATCATTGAGGATCCAGCATTCGCCGGCCGGTAGTTGATGTTGGCTTACTAGCAATTCATCGGCCGCATCAAACGCTTGCAGTGGATCATCAATAATGGGGGGGAAGCGTTCGAGTTGCAGTTCAATATCGTTAATCGTGAATGTGGTCATTGGGGTGCCGATCTCGCTGGCGCTTTTTTAGGTAAGCACGAGCAAAAAAATAAGAGTTACCCACCTATATTAGGTGGCGTAACAGCAGGGGCCGCAATTTTGGCAAAGCTGATGAAGAATGAACAGCGTAAACCTCGATAAACCCTTGCCGTTCTTCGTGTAAGTTAAGCCAATCTCGCCATACAGCCGGTGGCGCCGCTTTCCTCCTACCCTGCCTTAGGGTATGTTGCGCCTTGCATTTGATTTCAGCGATATCATTATTAAAGGAGCGTTATGTCTTTGCAGCAGATCATCACCGCCAAAGTGACCGCGGCGTTAGCGCCTAGCCATCTTGAGGTGATTAATGAAAGCCATATGCATCGTGGCCCCGCAACGGATAGCCATTACAAATTAATTGTGGTTAGCGACCAATTTGAAGATCAGCGATTGCTGGCTCGCCATCGCGTGATTAATGGCTTACTGGCCGCAGAATTGGCTTCGGAATTACACGCCTTAGCTTTGCACACCTATACCCCCAGTGAGTGGGCCGAGCAGGGCAGTGCGCCGCGTACACCCAGCTGTTTAGGATGAACGGTTTGCTAAACGTTGTTTGAGGTAAGTGAGCCTTACCTTGTTGATAAGGGCTGCTGTCGCAAGCGAAGGCATGGCTTTCGCTTTTTTTCTATCATGTTGTTACGTTGCCGCTAAAGGCACCTTGAATGATCTTATGTCTTATTTTGGGACTTTTTATTTAGCCTTGCTTATTTGTTTTCATTGTCGCAGCGTGCATCACTACTTTGGCAATCGACGACCAATGTGGCAGCCACCGTTCTGATCTGCTCGTTTTTACTCGCCATGCCTGATTCTTTGATATGAATTTTTTAGCGCAGAAAGCCACTGACTAACACCTCTATTGAGCATTGACCATACTTCATCTGCTGGTTATTTTTACAGCGAACATTCGCTTTCTGGCGGCAAAAAACAACACACATGTGCGATTCAAATAGGGATAGAACATGCCATTACTTGATAGTTTTACTGTAGATCACACCAAAATGGCGGCACCAGCCGTGCGTGTGGCCAAAACCATGCGTACCCCCAAAGGCGATACCATTACGGTGTTTGACTTGCGCTTTTGCGTGCCGAATGTGGCGCTGTTGTCG
>JAWXTX010000117.1:0-8032 GCA_044433165.1 Ferrimonas sp.
CCCCCTCATACTATCTAATCAAACGAGGGCTAGAAAAGCTCTAACTACTCGACGGCGGTGATGATGTCGTTTCGGTTAGCAGTTGTTCCTTTTTGCTGAACAGAAACCAGATTTTGTTCTACCAGTGCTGTGAGAGCACGTTTGAATTTTTGATTGGTCGTATTGGTCGCCACGCCTTCTTCTGGGGGAAAGCAGTGTGTGCGTAGCTCATCCCTTGTACAGCGCCCACCAAAGGTATCACGAAGTGCTTTTAGTAAAGGGCTATTATCGTTACTAGTCTTGCTTTTGTTGTTTTTGAACGCTGCTGGCGTCAGCAATGTAAGAGAGGTGATAGGCTCTCCCTTTTCAGATGTAATACCCAGTTTAATCGCTTGAAAATCAAAGATTACGTCATCTGCTTCCTCTGCATCTTTCATTTTTGTGTTGGTGAGTGTTGTTAATCCTGTTTTTGAGTCATGGCTTACTTGAAACTCACAATCAATTGCAGCATTGAGTGAGGAGTGCCCGCGACCACCCTTCGAAACATCTTTGCCACTGTGGTGTATGGCTAGCACAGAAGCACCAGTGGATGCTTTAACAAAGTCACAGCCACGAATAAACTTTCCCATCGCGTCATTGTTATTTTCATCTCCACTGAAGTTTCGGGCAAGAGTATCAAGAACGATTAACTCAACCTTAATATCATTTTTTTCTTCAAGTTCTTGAATAAATTGAATAAGATTTATCTGTGCTGTTGCGTCTGACATCACTACGGCCTGTCCTAAGATGTATAGTTGTTCCACTTGCTGACCAGCCACAATTTCCCACGCTTTAACACGCTTTGATATGCCCATCTGTCCTTCGGCAGCAATATAGACAACAGCACCTTTGCGTGTTTTTTGGTTGTGCCACGGTGAACCAGTAGCGATAGCACAACTGATATCAATAGCGATAAAGGATTTACGAGAGCCTGATTTTCCGTACATAACACCAACCGATTCTTTGGGAATGAAGCCAGTTAGTAGCCATGGTTGAACATTATCGAAGCCAGCAGAACCGCGAGTGAATTCTAGGGGGCCATATGTAGAGACATTTTCGTTAATTTTTTTATTTGTCATTTTTATAAATATATCTATGGGCAAATTTAAGGTGAGCGAAACCACTCACCAAAATATTAAGGTGAATAAAAAAATAAATTGTTAATAAAAGATAATTTAGTTTTGGTATTGTTTTGGAAAATCTTTAAATCCATTTTCCATTACATTAAAAACATTATCTTCGCAGATTAGCCAGCGAATTCCGGTGCAATGCCAATTATCAGAGCCGCTAAGATATTCAACGCTAAGCAAAAAAGAAAGATAGGTGCCATTGTTGGAGAAATAACTCTTTTCTAGCGAGTGTGCAGTTCGAATATTTCGACAGGAGTTATAAATATAGCCATCTTTTTCACGTTTTAATTTCGTATTCATTAGATTTTCTCTTTTTTAGAAAAATAAGGACGAATATGCGCGGTATGGCTCGCATCGATCATGTTGATGATCGGAGCTAAAATACTTGGACTGTATTGCTCACCGTATGTATCAAATGATTCAGAATTGTGCTCTTGTCCAGTGATGCTACTTACAAGCTCATTGGGGAGCTTGGTGATCTTTTCTGCATGTTCATGCCCAACGATGTTTTCAACAAGGCTCATGCTGACCAGTTTTTGCTTTAATTCATTGATAAAACTACGTCGGAAAGAATGGCCATTAACGCTACTATCGAAGTCCAAACCAAGCTTTTTACGGCGGCGAGCAAACCACTTGGATGCATTATTAGAATAGTAGCCATCTACTAACGGTAGTTCAGGGAACAGGCGATCATCACTCCTTGAATTTACAAATTCAATAAAGCCCTTTGCTAGTATTTCATCGTGCAAAGGTACCAATCTCATCTTTCCGGTCTTAACAATTTGGTCATCTGAACCTTCACGAATCCAAATGCAATAAATGCCATCAGCAACAACAATATCTACTCTTTTGAGTTGGCATAGTTCATTCATTCTCGCACCTGTGTAACGTAATAAAATTGGTAACCAATAATAATACGGGTGTAAGTATTGATGCTTGACATAGTCAGGCATTGAAAAAATGGCTGTTAATTGTTTGTTATTAAAAGGAAATACTGACTTACCTTTGCTGTCGTTCTTTAGAGGTAGTTTATAGAATACATTGTCAGCCACGTAACCACGCGACTTGGCCCAATTCAGAAAAGTAGACATCTTCTCTAAATGTCCTAATGCAGTTGTCAATGTGATGTACTGCTTCGGGTGTTTTAGGGATTCATTTTTTGCGATTAACTCAAATCCTTGAAGTCCTTTCAACTCAGGGTATTTATCTGGGTTCTTTGGTCGGTAGCAATATGCATTGGCGATCTGCTCAGCCCCTTCTCTATCGAGTTCAGTGAGGTCAAGAAAGCCTATAAAATGCAGAATCCTTGTAATGTTCTGAAATGTTTGACGAGCATGTTTGATCTGACTTGGTTTTTTACACCGTTTGATGGTGTATCCATAGTATTCAGCAAGAATTTCAAAGCATGTTTTAGGCTTGACAATCTTGTGGCTCTTTGGCATTGGGCGCTCAAATGCCAGTGGAGTTGAACCCGAATTTGTCATCAAATTGTGCGCTTTAATAACCTGATTAGCAGCGTCGCTAACAGGATTCATAGTTTTAATAGGCATTAGTTCCTCATTCGCTTATTTAGTGTGTTTCGATAGAACTAATGTAAAAAGATTTATCAGGACTAGTAAACGCCTGATTTAAAATGTTTAACTTGTTGATTTTTAAAGGTTCAAGAGGGGGTTGTAAGTTTTTTTTGTTTTTGCTTTTCGGTTGTAATGTTATGATTTAATTGATTTAATTGATTTTATTTTTTTATTAAGATTTTTTTTGGGCGTGAATTCACGCCCAAAATTCATTGAGTTTTCTTTAAAAAACAGCAATTCATGGTATTGACGTCGTTACTTTGAGCGCTTTTGATACAGGAGTGGCATCAATCATATTGATTATCTCCTTGAGTTGATTCACATCTAGTCCCTTCCCATAACGGTCATAAGTAATGCTATTTTGCGTGTGACCAAGTATTTCACCCGTCACGATATGAGACACTTGCTGGCGTTTGAGTTGTGTAGCGACGGTATGGCGAAATGAATGGAAATCATAGCCTTTACCAAAACCTAATTTGGTTTTAAAGCGGCCATACCATTTAGAAGCAGCAGAACCAAAACCATCTCTAGACTCTTTTAGCTCAGGGAAGACTCGCTCATGCGGTACTGATTGCACAAAATCAATAAACCCAAGTGAAAGTAATTGATTATGGATCGGCACTATGCGTCGGCTTGTTAAATTCTTTAGCTTTTGCCCATCAAACCTGTCATCGATTTGAATTACCCAGATGCCCTCAACTTGATAAATATCTGCCTTGTAGAGCTGGCAAAGCTCGTTAAGTCTTGCTCCAGTGAAGTATGCAAGCAGTGGTAACCAAAAGTAATAGGGGTGTTTGTGTTGATGCTTGGTGCTAGCGATGGCACCGAAAATTCTCTCAAGATCTGTGTCAGTGTAAGCACTTTTGGCTTCACTATCTCTACGAGTCTTTTTGAATCGAATCGCTTTGAATGGGTTGATATCAGTAAGCTCGTTCAGTTGGCACCACTCAAAGAAACCTGACATTTTTTGACAATAATCTTTTACCGACTCTTCACTCAATGTTGGTAATTTGAGTGTTTGATTTAGCTTGATAGATTCATGCCCAGATAGCCCCTTAAACTGTTTATGTTTTTTTAGATTAGTGGGGTAGTGCCGTAATTGCAGTGTGACTTCTTCTGCATCCGACCGACGAATTGCTTGTAAGTGAGGTTTACCAACAAGTTCTAGAACGATTTTACATTTAGCCTTCAGCATCTTTGCTGCTTTTGGTGAAATGTGTTCAGCCTTGTACTTGCAAAAGCGCTCTAAAGCTTCGCTAGACGATATTTCTTTTAAATGTGGTGTTTTGACTCGATAGATATTGGGAGTTGATTGTTGAGTGTGTGGGGGTACTGATATTATAGGGTTCAATATTGTTTTACGTATCTGAATCTCTATTTCTAGAGCTTGGAGAGTTGCGAGTTGTTTATCGCTAGTTTTGAGGGAGAGTTTGACTTCTCTTCGTCCTTCAAAGAGGTGTCTTTGCTCTGGTTTGAGTTGGTAACGAAATTGCCAAATGCCAGATTTTGAAATGTGTAGGTAGCGCATGTTTTAGTACCAAAAGTGAGTACAAACAGCCTAGACCCAAATGTATAAATACAAAAAGGGCTATAACTCAAAGAGTTATAGCCCTTTCCAAACGTTTGGTGGAGCTGGCGGGAGTTGAACCCGCGTCCGAAAAACCTACACCTTCGGTCCTACATGCTTAGCCAACTCTTTTAGTTAACCCGTTGCGACGCCGAGTGGCAGGCTGCGCTTGGGCGAGTCCGATTCGTTTTAACGCTTCACCTACGGACAAAGGTTCCACGCGATCTTGCAGGGTTTGACTACCTTGAATCTTCAGCCAGCAAGCGGGGCTTCAGAGGTAGGCACTACACAGCTTATTAGGCTGCTAGTGCGTAGTTTTCGTCGTTTGCGACTATTTTTTTGCGGCTTTTTACGTGGCCAACCGCCCCACGGCATGCACCTAGGGTTTCGAGAATCTCGTCGAATCCTGAATCAGCCCCAAGTAGATCTTCAGTCTATCACTGATTGGCCGGTTCAACCAAGAGCAAACTGTACAGACAAAACGCACTTAACCAAGAATTAGGCGCTTTTTGTCACAAAACAAGCGGTTATCTCATGCTGCCTTTCATCACACGAGACTTTTCGCGTTGCCAGTCGCGTTCTTTGGCGTCTTGGCGTTTGTCGTGCAATTGTTTCCCTTGTGCTAGTGCTACTTCAAGCTTCACGTTGGATTTGCTCCAATACATGGCCACGGGGATCAATGTGTGGCCAGAACGCTCTACTTGACCGATAAGGCGATCGAGTTCACGGCGATGCAGTAAGAGTTTACGAGCTCGCATTGGCTCAGCAATCACGTGGGTTGAAGCCACTTGTAATGGGGTAATGTTACAAGCCACGAGGTATGCTTCATTCCGTTGGATCAGGACATAGCAATCCGTCAGGTTGACTTTACCCGCGCGTAACGATTTTACTTCCCAGCCCTGAAGGACCAGACCAGCCTCTACTTTCTCTAGGAACTTATATTCGTGCTTCGCTTTTTTGTTCAGCGCGATAGTGCTAGAGGTGGACTTGGATTTGTTTGCATTTTTCTTAGCCATAGGCTGGGTATTATACCTGTCTTGCCGGATTTTGGTATCGCTTCAGTTATGGCAAAATGGCTGAATGTGATCAGTGGAGTAACAATATGCCTGAGGTGAATCGCAGCGCTCTGGTGCGTTTTAGTGCCGCACAAATGTATGCTTTGGTGAATGATGTGGCGGCGTACCCCCTATTTTTGCCAGGCTGCAGTGCTAGCCAAGTTTTACAGCGCTCCTCGGAACAAATGGTGGCTTCGGTTTCAGTAAGTAAGCTAGGGCTAAGCCAGAGTTTTACTACGATAAATACGTTGGTTGCGGATCGCCGTATTTCGATGCGTTTGCAAGATGGGCCGTTTAAGTCATTGAATGGTGGATGGATTTTTACTCCGCTGCGTGAAGATGCCTGTAAAATTGAACTGTCACTGCATTTTGAATTTAGTAATGCTTTGGTCGCTAAGGCATTTGGCCGAGTATTTAATGATGTGGCCCAAAATATGGTGCACGCTTTTTCTGAGCGGGCTAAGGCGATATACGCATGATAACAACCAATGAAAGCATGCAAGTGGATGTGGTGTATGCATTACCCTCTGAGGCATTTGTTCGCCGGTTAACGTTAGCGGTGGGCGCGACAGCACAAGAGGCAATCGAAGCCAGTGGTGTGTTACAGCGCTATCCCGAGATTGATTTGGCAAAATGGAAAGTTGGTATTTATAGCCGCACGGTAAAACTGCAGCAGTGTTTAGTGGAGGGGGATAGGGTTGAGATCTATCGGCCTTTATTAGCTGATCCGCGAGAGGTACGTAAGCGCCGCGCAGACAAAGCGAAAGCCGAAGGACGAGCGGATGCGGTAACCGGCGGTCGGCCCAATTCATTACGCAGCGATGTGGTTCAGCCGGACTTGGATGAATAACAAAATAGGGAGCCAATGCTCCCTTTTTTGTTGATGGGGTTTAATTAAGAGGGGTAAGAAAATCGTCGCTAAGCGGGTAGTCGCCGGTGATCTGCTGTACACGGTTTTCTTTAAAATGAACGATTAGCTCTTTATTGGTGATTTGGCCATCTTCGCCATTTTTAAATTGGTAAATGTAATACCAAGTACTATCGCTAAAGGTATCACGTAAAATAGGGCGGCCGAGCACGAATTCAATCTGCTCTTTGGTCATATTAATGCGCAGTTTTTCTACTTGATTTTGTTCGATGTAGTTGCCTTGTGGAACATCAATTTTATACACCAGCCACTCAAAGTGGGCGCAACCAGAGAGGGCGGTTACTAGACCGGTTGCTAGCATCAAGTTTTTCAACTGCTTCATTTTATTCTCTTAATCCATCGTCGATAGAATCGCATCATACCCAAGCAATGGGACTGCCGTCTATGGTCTGCCAAGGCTGCTTGAATTGCTAATTTACCATCTTAGTCGGTACTGGGTAAGATTAGTTCCCATGTGTTTGCACAATAAAACGGCGATAGCAGACGCGGTGTTGGGCTTAAATGGAGCTATTGTGATTGATCAGGAGCTCTTTGGCGTTAGCTCGGGTGATGTCGGTAATGGTGTCGCCGCCAAGGAGACGTGCCAACTCATCAATGCGCTGGTGATTTGAAAGGGGCAGCATGGTGGTTTCGGTTGAGCCATGGTCGCTGTGTTTACTGACAAACATATGGTTATGGCCATGGCCAGCAACTTGCGGTAAATGGGTTCGCAGAACACTTGGGTGGCTTGGCCTAATTGTCGTAGCATTTTGCCTACAACCGCGGCCGTTGGGCCAGAGATCCCTACGTCTACTTCATCGAAAATAAGGGTTGGTGTGGCAACTTTGCGAGCGGTGATGACCTGAATGGCTAACCCAATGCGTGATAACTCGCCACCAGATGCGGTTTTAGCGATGCTTTGCAGTGGCTGGCCTGGGTTGGTGGTTACTAAAAATTGCACTTTGTCGCTGCCTTGGGGACTTAATTGCTCCGGTTGGTAGTCTACTTCTATTACAAATTGGGCGTGAGGCATGGCTAATGCCTGCAAATTTTCGGTAACGCGTTGATTGAGCTCTTTGGCAAAACGCTCACGGCTTTTGCTGAGTTTTAAGCTGTGTTTTTGTACTTGTGTTTGCGCTTGTTGGCGCGCTTGCTCTAACTGCTCGAGTTGATCATCGCAACCGGCAATTTGGGATAGTTCATCCGCTAACGCTTGATGGTGCTCAGCCAATTCTGCCGGAGTGACTTGGTGTTTACGTGCCAGTGTCATTGCTCGGGAGAGGCGTGCTTCCAATTCTACAAGGCGGTTCGGATCAACATCCAGCTGGCTATGGTAGTGCGCCAGTTCGTTACTGCTTTCTTGTATTTGGATCATGCCTTCATGCAGCATCGAAAGCGTATCGGCTAACTGTGGGTCGTCTTCATGCAGGCGCTCGACTAATGCAATGGTTTGTTGCAGTAATGAATGAACCGAATGTTCATCGCCATCACTTAATAAAAACAGCGCTTGTTGGCTTTGCTCTATTAGGTTAGAGCTGTTTGCTAAGCGCTTATGTTCCGCTTCAATCTGCTGGTATTCGCCCGGTTGTAAGGCAAACTCATCCAGCTCTTGCACTTGGTATTCCAGCAGTTGGCTGCGAGCTTGATGTTGTTGCTGTTGTTGTTGAAGCTGTTGAATTTGGCGATCAATTTGGCGCCACTGCTGGTGACTTTGTTGGCAGGCATTTAATAATGCTTGGTGGCCGGCATACTGGTCTAGCAGGTGCAATTGCACCTCATTA
>JAWXTX010000118.1:0-8019 GCA_044433165.1 Ferrimonas sp.
CAAACTAAGGAGAGAAAGATGACTGAATTATCGTTAAGAGAACGCGTTGCCTGCCCGTGTTGTGGTTACGCCAGTTTGGTGCAACGGGGCGGGCTAGAACGGTGCGAAATCTGTTTTTGGGAAGATGATGGTAGCGATAATGACACACAGGAGATTATGGGTTTTGGTAATAACGCTTGTTCATTGTTGCAGGCACGAAAAAATTTTTTGAATTTTGGGGCTTGCCAATTAGATTGCCGTTTTTCTGTTAGAGCCCCCTATGCCAATGAGCCGCAATTGCGTTTTTTTGGTTTGCGCGGTCACCGAAATCAAGCACAGTCCGTAAAATAAGCGATGGATACGCTTAAGTTGCAATGTGCTCTAAAAATCGCGACAGTGCCCTTCTTTGATTCAAGTAGCAGAGTAGGGCATTTTCATTGGCAAAGTTTTATGTGGTGTGGCGCGGCCGAAAAGCCGGTATTTATCGTGACTGGAATAGCTGTAAAGCACAGGTCGATGGTTTTGCTGGGGCGCGTTATAAGTCTTTTCCTAGTGCTGCTGAGGCAGAAGCGGCTTTTAAGCGAGTACCGCAAGCCACAAAACCCACCTTAAAAGAAAAACCCAAATCGCCCCCTGCATTGACGCAAGCGCAATTATCTTTGCGCTTAGCTGAGGTACCTTTAGCGTTATTTTGCGATGGCGCTTGTGATCCGAATCCGGGTAAAGCCGGTACGGGAATGGTGGTATACCATTTTGGTGAATTAGTGGGTTGTTGGTATGGTGCTTATAACCCCCATGGGACTAATAACACGGCGGAGTTATTAGGGTTAGCCAAAGCGTTTGAATACGCACAAACACACATAAGCGATGAGCTTATCCATATCTATTCTGATTCCAGTTATTCGATTAAAGCGATTACAGAATGGGCCGCTGGTTGGCAGCGCCGTGGTTGGCAACGAGCAGGCAATAAGCCGGTACAAAACCTAGAATTGATCCAGCCATTGTATGAACAATACCAACAGTTACAAGGGAAGATCCAACTGCAGCATGTAGCTGGTCATGCGGGTATTGAAGGCAACGAATTGGCGGATCGAATGAGCGTGATTGCAATCCAACAGCAAAGCCGTCAATGGCAAACCTATGATGGCCCTTTGTGCATTGATAGTATTCTGGCCTTAGCCCGTGGTTAGTGTGCGCCGAGCTTGGCGGAGGTTGGTTGTGGCTTGATTCGCCGCGAAATTGATGGTTGCCTTGAGTTTCGCTCTGTTTCGCTACAATATCCTTAGCTATCTGATTGTATTCCTATAATGAACAGGCCCTTAAATATGATATCTGAGCACGCTCAAGCGGTTCGTAGCGCTTTAGAAGCGCATGGACTTGAAACCCCAATGATTGCTAACGGGTTAGATCGAGAACAGAAGTATCAAAAAATCCAAGCATTAATGGCAGAAATGATGGATACCTTAGGGCTGGATCGCAGTGATGATAGCCTTGAGCGCACGCCGCATCGCATTGCCAAAATGTACGTAGATGAGATCTTTGCCGGCTTGGATTACCATCACTTTCCATCATTGGCATTGATTGAAAATAAGATGGGGGTTGAGGAGATGATCACCGTTAGCGACATTAACGTCACTTCAACTTGCGAACACCATTTTGTGACCATTGATGGCTTCGCTAAGGTTGCCTACATACCAAAATCGACCATTGTTGGCCTGTCTAAAATTAATCGAATCGTGCGCTTTTTTGCGCAACGTCCGCAAGTACAAGAGCGTTTAACGCGGCAAATATTGGTGTGTTTGCAAACCCTATTGGGTACTGAGAACGTGGCGGTATCCATTAATGCTGCCCATTACTGTGTGAAGTCCCGAGGGGTGATGGACAGCACCTCGCACACCACCACTACCGCATTGGGGGGTAATTTTCGCAGCGACGCCCGTACTCGTGCCGAGTTTTTCGCATCTTAAATGTTTTTTAGCAATATCTTGGGTGGATCTTCGCCATTATTATCGCGGGAGTGATGGCGATCCTTTGGCTTTGCGTCACTGCCTGTTAGGATCTACGCGTAAATGTTGAGTTATTGGTGTCTCTCTTGTCGCGATTAAACCCTTTTTCCCCCGAGCAACTTGCCTTATGTCTAGCCAAAGATGCCGCCACAGTACGGCGTCGTTTGAGTGGTTTAAAGAAGGTAACCGATCCCGCTAAGCGTGCAGGACTGCAGCAATCCTTGCAAAAATTGGTGGAACAAAGCCAAGAGCAAGTGGCCATTCGTACTTTAAATTTGCCCACCATTAGCTATCCTGAGCTGCCGGTATCGGAGCGAAAAGAGGAGATTGCCAATGCGATTCGCGATCACCAAGTGGTGATTGTGGCGGGGGAAACCGGCAGCGGTAAAACCACCCAGTTACCTAAAATTTGCATGTCGTTGGGGCGGGGGACTCGTGGTTTAATTGGCCATACGCAACCGCGTCGCTTGGCGGCACGAGCCGTGGCGACACGGGTGGCGGAAGAGCTGCAAACGTCGCTGGGAGACATGGTTGGTTTTAAGGTGCGCTTTAGCGATCAGACCAGCAGCGAAAGCTACCTCAAATTGATGACCGATGGCATTTTGCTGGCTGAAATTCAGCACGATCGGTGGCTGAACCAATACGATACCATCATCATTGATGAAGCCCATGAACGCAGCCTTAATATCGACTTTATTTTAGGCTACCTGAAGCAGCTTCTGCCTAAGCGACCCGACCTTAAAGTGGTGATCACCTCTGCCACCATTGATGTAGAGCGTTTTTCACACCACTTTAATGATGCACCAGTTATCGAGGTTTCAGGGCGTACCTTCCCTGTTGAACAGCGTTACTTGCCTCTGGTGCGTGATAATGGCCCAGATTTAGAGCCGTTAGAAGGCATTTTCAATGCGGTTGATGAACTGTGTGCGGAAGGCCCTGGGGACATCCTTATTTTTATGAATGGCGAGCGGGAGATCCGCGATGCCGCGGATGCATTAGCGCGTCGTAATTTAAAAGACACTGAAATTTTGCCACTTTATGCGCGTTTATCGCATGTAGAGCAAGCACGGATCTTTGCCAGCCATATTGGTCGCCGTATTGTGCTTGCCACCAACGTGGCAGAAACCAGTTTAACGGTACCGGGCATCAAATATGTGATTGATCCTGGGACGGCACGGATCAGCCGCTATAGCTACCGTACCAAGGTACAACGGTTGCCAATTGAAGCCATTTCGCAAGCATCGGCTAACCAACGTGCCGGCCGTTGTGGGCGAGTTTCTGAAGGGATCTGCATTCGCTTATACAGCGAAGAGGATTACTTTGGACGGCCAGCGTTTACCGATCCTGAAATTCTGCGCACAAACTTAGGCTCTGTTATCTTACAAATGTTGGCATTAGGATTGGGTGAGATCAGTGCCTTTCCTTTTATTCAGCCACCAGATAGCCGCCATATCAACGATGGCATGAGCTTACTGCAAGAGTTGGGCGCAATTACCGTGCACCGAGGTCAACCCAAATTAACGGACAGTGGCCGTCAATTAGCGCGGTTACCGATTGATCCACGTTTAGCACGGATGATCTTAGCCGCAAAAGAGTATGGTTGCGTCCATGAAGTGATGGTTATTGCCGCGGCATTATCCATCCAAGATCCGCGCGAACGTCCTCTGGACAAGCAGCAAGCCGCGGATGAAAAGCACCAGCGCTTTGCGGATAAAGATTCTGATTTTATTGCGTATCTCAATTTATGGGATCACCTGCGTCATCAGCAAAAGTCACTCTCAAGCAATCAATTCCGCCGTCAATGCAAACAAGATTTCTTAAGCTATTTACGGGTACGCGAATGGCAAGACCTGTATTCGCAATTGCGGCACAGTCTTAACGAATTGGATATTCGGATGAGCGTAGGTGAGCGTGCGGATTATGAATTAATCCACCGTGCGTTGCTCACTGGGTTGCTTTCCCATATTGGCCAAAAAGAGGCAGAAGGGCACTTTAAAGGGGCAAGAAACAGTAAGTTTCATCTTTTCCCTGGTTCTCGTTTAGCGAAAAAACCGCCCAAGTGGGTGGTGGCGGCGGAATTAACGGAAACCAGCCGCTTATTTGCGCGTACCGTAGCAAAAATTGATCCCGCGTGGATTGAACCCATCGCTGCACATTTAGTTAAAAAAAGCCACAGCGAACCTCACTGGGAGAAAAAGCCAGGCTCGGTATTGGCGTTTGAGCAAGTTGCACTGTTTGGGTTGATTATTGTTGCGAAGCGTAAAGTGCAATATGGGCCGATAGATCCACAAGAGGCACGCCAGATCTTCCTGCGAGAAGCCTTGGTAAATGGCGAGTTAGGGCTGAACGAAGCGTTTTTAAAGCGCAACATGGCCTTGTTAGATGAAGTCGAAAGCTTGGAGCATAAGTCTCGACGTCGCGATATTTTAGTGGATGAGCAAACGCTGTATGCCTTCTACGATGATAAAGTTGCCCAAGGGATCTACACCCGCCAACGCTTTCAGGGTTGGTGGAGTAAAGCGCGTCGGCAACAGCCTGAGTGGTTGGATTTTGATAAATCGGATCTGATGAAACACGATGCGGCCGCCGTTACCGCGCTGCAGTTTCCCGATTATTGGACTCAAGCTGAGATCACGCTACCACTTTCGTATCAGTTTGAACCCAGTGCTTTGGATGATGGCGTTTCGTTACACCTACCATTAGCTTTACTCAATCAAATTGAGCCGGATGGGTTTGATTACCTTGTCCCAGGCTTACGCCATGAGCTTGTTGTGGCTCTAATTAAGAGCTTGCCTAAGGCGTTACGGCGTAATTTTGTGCCAGCGCCTAACTACGCCGATGCCGTACTTGCTGCAATCACGCCCTTTGAAATGCCCTTATTGGATGCCGTATGCAAACAATTGTTGCGGATCAGTGGTACTCGAATCAGTTCAGACAGTTTTGATTTAAGCCAGTTGCCTAAACATCTGCAGTTCAATTTTAAGGTGGAAGATGACAACGGGAAATTGTTGGCACAGGGGCGAGATCTGCTGATGTTGCGTCAGCAACTCAAAGGGCAATTGAAACAGGCGATAGCCACGGTAGCTGAACAAGGGATTGAACAGTCAGGATTAACAGATTGGCAGTTTGGCCCCTTGCCTCATCAGTATGAGCAGCAGCGGGGGAGTTACACCATTAAGGCCTATCCGGCGTTAGTGGATGAAGGTACGAGCGTGGCTGTTAAGTTGTTTGACAGTGAATATAAAGCTGCGCAAGCAAATCGCATTGGTCTTCGACGATTACTGCTGATTAACGTGCCAAACCCAGTGAAATATCTGCAGCAAAATTTGCCCAACAAAGCCAAATTAGCCATGTATTTTAATCCTTTTGGCCGAGTTGATGTGCTGATTTCCGATTGCATTGACGCTGGCATCGACCAAATTATCGATGGCCAAGGGATTACGGTACAGGATGACGCCAGTTTTGCTCAAGCGCGCGAATTAGTGCGCGCAGAACTGGGTGATACGGTTGTTGCAATTGGTCAACAAGTTGAGCAGGTTCTTACCACGTGGGGAGCCATTAAAAAACGTTTAAAAGGGCGTATCAGCTTGGAGATTGCTTTTGCTATGTCAGACATTCAAGCGCATTTAGAACGTTTGGTGTATCCCGGTTTTGTGGCTGACTGCGGTTGGCAGCGTTTAGAAGATATTGTGCGCTACCTAAAAGGGATTGAACGGCGATTAGAAAAACTGCCGGTTGATCCGAATCGTGACCGGCTGCAGCTGCTGAAGATTCAAAAAGTTGAACAAGCCTATCAAGATGCCTTGACTCGCATTCCGAAAGGTCAGCCAGTGAGTGATGCCTTAAAAGAGATAAGGTGGATGTTGGAAGAATATCGTATAAGCTGCTTTGCACAGACGTTAGGCACAAAATACCCAATTTCAGATAAACGGATCAGTAATGCGTTAGCGGAGTGCTAAGCAATCACTTCTCCTACTTTTATGAATTTAAAATAAAGGACGAGAGTAGGGGGCGTTGCTTTTATGGGAATGTTGATAACACGTTATTTATGTCGGTTGAATCATTCTTAGCGTCGCTTGTTATTTATGAACTCCATTGTGCACATGCTTAAAAAGCAAACTCATTGATTAACAACCGGGCAAGTTGTTTATTTAATTAACACTTGGGTTATTTTTAGCAAAAAATGCTTTACCAATCCCGAAGATCGCCATATTATAAGCGGCGTCGGAGGGATGGCAGAGTGGTCGATTGCACCGGTCTTGAAAACCGGCATAGGTTTGTAGCCTATCTAGGGTTCAAATCCCTATCCCTCCGCCATACAACGAAAAAAGCCTGCTGATTATCAGCAGGCTTTTTTCGTTGTATTTAAAAGTGCTTGTCATTCTTATTCCAGAAAAGAATCACTTAATTACAAAATGCCACCAACATTCACTGGTGATAGTATTTTCTATAACATCAGTGTCAAGTTGATTAAACATCATGGTGTTATTATTAATAAATAATTGGTAGTATCTTAATCCAATAATGTAAGAAAATTTAGATTGTTACCAACATGTTTAATTACTGGTGTAACATTTTGTTTTTAAGTTAAAGGATTGTTCCTGTGATTAAAAAGATTCTTTTTTATTGCTTTTCTATCGCCATAGCCTTGGTTGTATTGGTTTCGACCTTGTCTTATGTGCAAAAAATAGGAATCCAAGAAGACAATATTCGTGAGTCGAATATTGCACAAATTAATGCATTGAAAGATGAGTACAACAGTAATTTCGATGCGATTAAACGCAATCTCTATGACTTTGCGAATTTAGCAGCTTACGGCATTATTGATAACGATCTTGATCGATTAGTTAACATTGCAAATCATAAAAAACAAAATTACGCTTACACCGAAGTCGCTTTTGCTACCATTAGTGGTGAGGTATATGCCAGTGATGGCTTTATTAAAGGCTTTAACGCCAAAGATGCCGGTCGCAGTTGGTTTTTAGAGATTATGCGCGGTAAAGACTTTTACCAAAGCGAGCCTTATCCATCGGTGAGTGGTGGCCTGACAATCTCAGTAAGTGCACCAGTTAAAGTAAATAATCGCATTGTTGGTGTAGTGCTGTTCGATCTGCTTGGCGGGAGCATATTAGAAGATGCACGTCCGTTTGTATTAACCGATCCTAATGGCCTTGTGATGAGCGCCAGCCAAGAGCGTAGCGATTGGGTTGGTAAAAACGTGTTTGATTTACGACCAGAATTTCGCAATATCAATGGTAATACCATCAGTTATAATGGATCCAATAATGATAACTACATCGTTTCTATGGTGCAGTTAAACGGTAAGTTGTTGTTCTCCATGCTGCCGACATCCTACATCTATCAGACTACCCAAAACGACATTAAGATGAGCATCTTCTACTTTATGTTGTTATCTGGGTTAATTCTGTTTGTAGCTTATTTTGTCTTGAAAAAAGAGTTTGAGTCCATTGAGGTGATCAAAACTTGGATTGGTCAAATGGCCGATGGCAAAGTGTCTGATTACAAGCCGGCTAAATTCAATAACGAGTTAGATGACATTACTGATAACTTGGTGTTTTTAAACAACCGCTTAAAAGACTTTATCTTAAACTCACACGCGACCATTTCCGATCTGAAAAAAGAACAGGTCACTATTACCGCGGCAATCGACAACAATACTGCGAACGCCAATTGTGAGATTGTGTCGATTGAACAGGTGGCGACAGCGTCAACGGAGATGTCCTCAACCGCCCATGAAGTGGCGCGTTACGCAGTGAACGCTGAAAGTGCAACCTCAAGTGCGAAAAAAGTGATTACGGACAGTAACAGCTACTTGGCAAGCTCAACGGAAGCAACCACCAATATTCAACGCTCTATTGAAAAAACCAGTGAAATTGTTGCTTGCTTGAAAAGCTACACCGACAAGATCAGTTCTGTGGTTGTGGTAATTAATAACATCTCTGAGCAAACCAACTTACTGGCATTGAACGCCGCTATTGAGGCGGCTCGTGCTGGAGAGCAGGGGCGTGGGGGG
>JAWXTX010000119.1:0-7858 GCA_044433165.1 Ferrimonas sp.
TGAACCGTTTTATAATCAGAAAAGAAACACCACAAGTTGGGTAACATCTCCCCAGTACAATATGAGATGAATTTACTAAAAAGTGCCTAAAACAGTCTCCAATTTTAGTTGACCATTACAGTCGTTATTTTCAAAGAACTGACAGTGGCTGCTTGATATTAGAGAGTGTCGCACTTCGAAGTTGAATTCAGGTGTAAACAAACTCGCCATTAAATAAAATTAATGTGTCTTTAGAATACCATGTGGCTAAGATTTTAATCTTATTTAGTATTATTTTGTGGCACAATATTTTGAATGGCTACCGTGGTATAAATTAAATCGATACTTGCATCCAGACCCGATAGCTGAACTTGTACAAATAAATTTAAGGAAAAGTTATGCAACGCAAGCAGCAGCTGTTGACCTACATCAATACCCTTCATACCCAATATCAACACGCCGTTGAAGTTGCTCCTGAGTTACTGGATGAGGCGCTACTGAGTTTTGCTAGCCAATACAAGGAGACGGCGATGGCTATCGAGCTTGCTGAACTACTAGTACCAGTGGTAGGTGGCTTCAGCGCCGGTAAATCCACGGCACTAAATTCGTTGATGCATGACGAGTTGCTGCCGGTAGACGTTACTGCCGAAACAGCAATTCCAGCTGAGCTACGTTATAGCAGCGATGAACATATCATTGCCGTGGGCATCGATGGCACTGAGCAACGGCACCCAATTTCAGCGCTGTCTGAGCTTAGCGCTAATGCAGCTCAGTACGAGGTCGTTCGTCTCTACCTTGAGCGCGCAGTTCTAAAACAGCTTGAGCCTATCACCCTTGTTGACATGCCAGGGTTCGACTCTCCTTTAGATCAGCACAACCAGTAGATCAGCACAACCAGGCGATTCTACGCTATCTCAACAGAGGAGCATTTTACCTCTACTTGGTGAATACCAGTGATGGTACCTTACGTACATCTGATATTCGTCGTCTCGATGAAGTGAATAATATGGGGCGCCCGTTCCGCCTGTTCCTCACTAAAAAAGACTTACTTCCCGCTAGTCCGCAGCAGTGTGTCCAACAGGAGGTCCAGGAACAAATCGAAGATGCCTTTGGTCTCGAGATGAATGTTGGCAGCATCAGCCAAGACGACACCGCTCCACTACTCGATGCTTTATTAGAGGCTGATTCTAATGAGTTGTTTAACAGGCAGTATGTAGATACAGTAAAAGCGCTTTACTACCGCGCTAGTGCTGACATCAACACAGCATTGTCAATGCTGAAAAGCTCGAGCCAAGAAGGCCAACAACAACTTGATGCGATGCAAATAGCCTTGACCGAACTCACTCGAGAACGCGACCGTAATCTGGCATCCCTGCAATCCAACGTTGTTTGTGAAAGTCATATCTTGTCGCGTGTTGAACAATCCCTACAGTCCTCAGTCACAGAGCTTGCTGCCTGTGCCAGTACCAGTAATGATGCTTTGGCCCGAGCTATTTTAGATATTGTCCGTGGTTCCTTGGTTAGCGAGCTACAGCAAGTCAGCAGCCAGATGTCTAGCAAAGTGGTGCACAGCCTATCTAAGTCCATCAATCTCAGCGTTAATACTAACTTTAATATAAGTGAAGACTGGATGCAGAGCCTGATTTCCGGCGTACAGAACGAGGTAATGGACGCACTTCTCGGTACCACGAAAACATTAACCGACAAACGTCATCCTACCACAGGAAACCCGATGTTAAACCTATTTTCCAGTATTGCTGTGAACATCCCCAATCCGTATTTGCGTGTGGTTTTCGCGATCCTGCCTGGGATCGTCGGAAGCTTATTTGATAGTGCTAAAGCCAGCTATGAACAGGCTAGAATTGTAGACGTTATCAATACTCAGGTGATCCCGAGCGTCATCGACAAAATTCGCCCAGAGCTCGCTCTCACCCTAAGCCAAATTACTGAGGGAATGATTCGGGCCGTCGCTGAGCAGTTTGAAACCAAGCTCAGTGAGCAACGCGCCATTTTAAGTAAAGCACAAGAAGCTTCTCAGCAAACTGTCGCTGAAATAGCCGCCAAGGTGGACGCACTGCAAGTTATTCGCAAAGATGTTAACACCGTATCTGAACAAACCATTTTCTAAGGAAGTATTTCCCCATGGACAGCACAGCACTGGATCGTCGTCTGGATCGACTAGATGAAATATTCATTCAGTTTTCAGACTTGTGTGATGCAGAAGCACATAAAATTAAAGAGGAACATTGTAAGTACAATAGTTCCGAGGTCAGAAACCATTTAGCCTCTTTGCAGGATCGGGAGAGGTTGCTTAAAGTTGGGATCATCGGCCGGGTAAAAGCTGGAAAATCCTCCTTGATTAACGCACTGTTGTTTGATGGCAAAGACGTTCTGCCAAAAGCAGCGACCCCAATGACTGCGGCCTTAACCACACTAGGCTATAGCGACACCTTTCGTGCGGAAGTCGAATTTTTCTCCCCACAGGATTTGAAGAAAATTAAAAGCAGTGCTGCAGAGTATGAGCGGAGCCTCAAACAGGAAATCGAGCAGCAGCGTATTGAAGCAAGTCGGCGGCAGGAAAAAAGCACGCTTTCGGCCACCGAGGCTCAAAATACCGATAATACTAGGCGCCACCGAGGTCAAAAGACCGATGAGGATCGACTGTACAATCGAGCTAAAAGAAAGGTGGAACAGAGTAACCTAACAGGCGCAGCAGCCTTCGATCTCTACCAGCGCATCAAGAACTCTCCTGTATCTGCTACTGATCTTTTAGGTAAAAAAATACTGGAAGTGGGATCAGAACGTGAATTAAATCAGATACTGCATGATTATGTCGGCTCAGACGGCCAGTACATGCCTTTTACCAAAACGCTGCACGTCGGCTTACCTAAGCCCTCATTGCAAGATATGTTGGTCATCGATACTCCGGGGCTCAGTGACGCTGTTGCTTCGCGCGAACGCCGCACCTATGAAATGCTCAAAGAGTGCAACGTGGTCTTTATCGTTAGCCCCGCTGGGCAGTTCCTGAATGCCCATGATTTAGAGCTGGCGAATCGCTTGAGCCAGCGAGAGGGCATTCAAGAGATTTATATTGTTGCCAGTCAGGTCGATACTCAGGTGCACAGCAGCGAGAGAGAAAAGCATAACGGTGAATTACCTCGAGTCATTTCTAGTTTAACGAATATTTTATCAAGCCAGGCTGTTGCGGCTTTGCGTAGTCAGAATAACCCAGTTTTGAGAAACGTGGCAGCCGAGCAGGACAAGCGTGTGTTCGTCACCTCTGGTATGTGCCAGTCATTGCTGGCACAGTCGAAATCAGACTGGGATCAAACCGCTCAACATACCTATGAACTATTGAACAAGAACTATCCGGAAGCGTTTTCTACCCCCGAAGCTCGTGAAGAATCCTTGCGACAGCTGGCAGGACAAAAACAGCTAATGGATGCCATAACTGCGGTCCGCTATCAAAAGTCAGAGATAGTGGAAAAGCAATTGAGTCATTTTCTTCAAGCTCAACAGCAATCATTGAACAAGCTACTACCTAAGCTGATTGCACACTTCGATGCATTGGCAGAGAGAGTAGAAGCAACGGACTTGGCTGCCGCCAAGGCACAGCTAGATAACGTGATATCTGTTCAGTCAAAAGGAAGCGACACCGCCAATGACTTTTTCCAGCAGCGTGTTGAAAGTCTCGAGTTGGAACTACCAAGTAATCTCACCACTCATCTAACCGATTTCGAGCAGGCAATAAATGGTAAAGTGGGGAATGCCGAAGGCACGAAAACCGAGACCTATAAGAAAGAAAAAAGTGGTTGTATTCACTTTTTGGGTCGAATCATTGGATTTGGGGGCTATGAGGACGTGACTCGAACCTATACCACGGTCAACGCATATGAGATCCGAGACGCCTTGGAAAAAACTCAACGCTTTATGCAAGAAGGGTTGTTTCGGATATCCAAACTATACATTCAAAAATGGCGAGAGTCGCTAACATCGGAACTGCTTTATAAATTGAGGGGAGAACTGGGAGATAACGCCATTGATGGCGATAGACTAACATGGGCTTGCAAAAACTCGATCAAAAAAATACAACAGATCAGCGAGCCTAAAATCAGCCCTATAACCGATGAGCTGGCACAATCTGGCAAACTACAAGGGGCTGCTGCAGAGGCTTACATAATTCAGGCTCGCGAGTACTTGTTTTTGGTTCGCCGTGAAGGGCACGACTTTATCCATACGATTGAGGGTGAAGTAAGAGCACTACAGAGCTTTAACTTGGGGGAGAAGCTCTTCGAAGAGCTGCGCACTGAGATCGAAATATTCCAAGAAATGGTAACCAATAAGCGTAACACTATAGAAAAACTTAAAATTCTGATGGCTCAATTGGATGAGGTTGTAGAGTAAATATGGAAATATATCAACCAAAGCCACTGGGCAATAGCCGTCTATCTCAAATGACCGCGGCCTTGCTACCGCCGTTTAAACGAGTGAGATTGGACTATGCCGAACTACTGATACGATATGGTGTGTTAAGTGCAGAGGCGACTCAACTGCACGGCCGCCTTCAACAGCTTCAAAATCAGCACTCCATCATCATTGAAGAGCTGGAACAAGCACAAGAGAATACACAACAACTTGCCGAAAATTTATTGGCGGTGCAAGAGCAGCTAAAAGCGGAGCAAGCTCGCAGTGTACAACTGGATACCGAATTGATGGAGCTCTTTGGATTCTATCAGCTGATTGTACGTGCGTTATCAGCTAAGGGGGCAGACAGTCTTCGTTCCCAGAAATTTAGCAACATTCTCAATCACCAGTTGATTCCGTTGGCAAATGAGGTGAGCGTTTTAGCAAATGAAGCCGCCGCCATCCTTCGTCTGAAAGCGGTAGAAGATCAGGTACGAGTTGTTGAATCATTAGCCCACTTCAAAGATAAAACTGTTGTTGCTATATCTGGTGGATTCAGCAGTGGTAAGTCGACATTCATTACCAGCCTGCTCTCCGACAAGTCAGTAAAACCTCCTACAGGTATAGCGCCCACCACAGCAATTCCGACGTACGTATTCCACTCAGAAAAATCGCGTATTATCGGGTACAACGACCAAGGCGGTGAGATAGATATCCCTGCTGAGATCTATGGTCAGCTTTCACACGAGTACGTGCAAAAGTTGGACTTTAATCTCCGTGATCTTTTTCCTTTCATTGCGTTAGAAACAGCGATAGAACAGTACGAAAATCTCGCATTTATCGATTTGCCGGGCTACAACTCGGGTCAACGCGAAGGCTTTACTGAACATGATGAATCATCAGCAGCAGAATTTATGACTCAAGCTCAATGTATTATTTGGGTCATTGGGGTGGATGCTAATGGGACCATCTCACGCGAGGATATTGAATTTCTGCATCATTATGAAGGCAAGCCGCTTTACCTCATTATTAATAAAGCTGATCTCAAGGATAAAGATAGTCTGGAAAATATGGTGATGGAGGTCGCCAACACGCTAGAGGACGATGGTATCGAATTTGAAGGAATAAGCGCCTACGACAGCACTGACGCACAAGAACTGTTTTCTGAAGGTTGTTCACTGTCCGAGATACTTAGCCGATGGAATCGCCCTCAGAGTACCTACGACACATTGATTAATGAGATTGAGGCAGTCTTACGAGACTACAAAGAGGCCTTTGATCAGAGCATAACTAACTGCGAATCAAAGACTCAAATCCTCAAAGCCCTTGAGTTAGATCTTTTCGAACTGGGGACATTCGAAGAGCCGTTGGGATCAGACGATATTTTCAATATCGGTGGCTGCCTTTCTAAAAGTAAAGTGGATACTCCTCGCCAGTCATCTTTTCATAGTTCTCTATTTAAGTGCATTTTGGATGGCTATCTAGATACGCCTGAAAGTGAAAGCGAGGAGACAAACAATAAGCAAGTCATTAAAAGGGAGGTGCATAAAACAAAGTCATCGGATTCCAAATATCAGCAGGACAAAATTGCTTCGGTAAGGCATCACTTAAGCGAATTGCGTCTATCTCAAGACACAACGCTGAGCCATCAGCAAGCTGAGCAGATGGAGGCAATTGGCCGTGAGATGATTGAAACATTGCGTGCTAAGGCAATAAAGCCAAAGGATTGAAGGTAGCTAGGATTCACAAGGATGTGAATATGTCATTAGATTTAATCAATAATATGGCGGCGTCAAGAGCCCGAATTCTGGGCTATGAATCTTGAATAACACTTTGAGGCCTTGTCAACGAAGTTAGGACTCGTGGCATACTGAAGTCAGTATTTTCTGGCAGGGTGTGTCCGAGGGAAACTGCAGACTGGATAGAGGTCGGACTAGAAAAGATAAAGGCGCATGAATTTCTCCATACGCCTTATCAATAATTTGGTGGCCCCTGGCGGACTTGAACCGACGACCAAGCGATTATGAGTCGCCTGCTCTAACCAACTGAGCTAAGGGGCCAAATTGGCTGTTGCCATCGCAACAGGCCACAGTATATGCAATCCTACTCAGCCTGTCATCCGTCCATCTTTAACCAAATGGTTTAAGTGCTCACATTTCAAGCATTTACATTGGCATTGTGTGCTTGTGCTAGTTTTTTAGGCGCACCATTAGCACATCGCACGGAGCGTGGTGCAGCACGGAGTTAGCGGTGGAGCCAAGTAAGAGGCGCAAACCGGAACGGCTATGGCTGCCCATTACGATTAAGTCAGCTTGATGATCGGTGGCAGCACGGGTGATCTCATCGGCGGCATTGCCTTCAATTAAGAGTCTTTGCTCTTGCGTCAATTTAAGCCGTGTACCAATGTCATCGAGTTTGGCCTGATAATTTCGGCGCACATTATCCATCATGGCAATGACTTGATCAGAAAAGTCCAATCCATCCACCGCATACGCATTGCTGATGGGCTCCATTACATGCACTAGCAGCAGTGTTGCACCGTGATCTTGTGCCAGTTGCTGGCCTTTATCGATGACGGCTTGGTTATCACTGTGAAAATCCAGCGCGAGCATAATTTTTTGATAACGGGTCATAGTAGGTTCCCTATTCAAGCGAGTAAAACCATCCAATCAAAGGTGGTGCACTCTGATCTTGATTGCCATCAAATTGGGGTGTTTTTTTCATGAAATGGGTAATTAATGGTGCACATCAATACAGTGGATCTGGGGACTTGGGTTACGATTTAAGTGGTGTTGATGGGCGGCATTAAGGTAAGGCGCGAGTATGTTGATTGAGCGGCTTACGGCTCCTTGCTCTTGTTGTAGCCATGCGCAAGCACGTTGCATTTGCTGCTGCGCTTGGTATGGATGCTGCCAAAACGTTTGAATTTTTTGAGCAAGCTCTGTCGAGGTACGGCAGAGTTGCATGCCTTGGCAGGCCAATAATGGCTCTGTGCATGAAACGAAATTGCTAGTATATGGGCCACAGAGAATGGGCGTTTGGCGGGCAATGGCTTCCATCATATTATGGCCGCCGATCTTGGGCACTAAGCTGCCGCCAATGAAAGCCACATCGACGATCTCATAGAGTTGATTAAGCTCGCCTAAAGTGTCGATAAGATACACTTGAGTGCTGGTTGCTAATGCCTTTTTTTGGCTGTGATACTGTAATTTAAAGCCTTGCTGTTGACATAACTTGGCCACGGAATGGCAGCGTTCGGGGTGACGTACCGCTAAGACGAGTAAGGCATTGGGTTCCTTGCTAAGAAGAGTGCGGTGGGCTTGTAAGCAGTGTGGCTCTTCACCGGCGTGAGTTGAGCCGGCAATCCAACTGGGCCGCGTTTGCAGTTGTTTTTTTAAGGCGATAATGGGGGCAGATAGCGGCGACAGTGTGCCTTGGTCGCATTTTTGATTACCGGTGATGTGTAATTTTTTCG
>JAWXTX010000120.1:0-7814 GCA_044433165.1 Ferrimonas sp.
TGATGTCGATGATGGCCAATTTCAATGGCAGGCGGATCTAACCATGCCATCTTTGGCATTGCGTGGTACCTCCAGCATTGCCACCTCTCAAGGCGCGGCCTTTGTGGGCACCCCTGATGGGAAAGTTTTGGCCTTGTTTGGTGATAACGGCGCCCCAATTTGGGAGGCGCAAATCGCCGAAGCAACGGGCTCGAACGAATTGCAACGCGTAGTGGATGTAGACGCCAAGCCTTTAGTAATCGGCAATAACCTTTATGCCATTTCATTTAATGGTGCTTTGGCTTCCATTGAATTGCGTAGCGGTCGTGTTTTATGGAACCGCACTTATTCCAGCTTTAGCTCACCCATTAGTGAAGGGCTCGATCTCTACTTTAGTGATGCCAGCAGTGTGGTTTATGCCATCGACCGTCGTAATGGCTTAGAAAAATGGGCCAACCGCGAATTAGAAGGGCGTAAACTAACAGAGCCTCAAGTGATTGGCCGTTACATCGTCGTGGGCGACTATGAAGGTTATCTTCATGTTATGGAGCGCAGCTCTGGCCAATTAGTAGGCCAATTCTTGGTTGATAAGAGTGGTCTTTATACGCAGCCAGTGCGAGATGGCAACACGCTATACTTGCAAAGTCGGGATGGTGACGTCACTGCGGTGACAATTCCTTAAACACCGAGTAAACTACCACGCCCCCGATATTAGGGGGCGTTTTTGTAGTTGTTAAAGGCGCTTAAATTAAAATCGCTGAGTGTCGAGCCTCTAAGCGCTGGAACCACACAAACAACCATAATGAATCGTTGCATACCCATAGTTCAATATTAATGGGTAAGGCTCGAACAGTTTTGCGGGGGCGGCGCTTTATAAATGGGCGCCGCCTCCCACCGTTTTGTATTAATAATATGGGCATATACTGGCGCAATAAATGGCCATTTTAACCGCCCATACCAATCAATGAGGTTTCTCAAATGATCCCAGTGGTAGCCCTAGTCGGTCGTCCCAATGTGGGTAAGTCCACGCTTTTTAACCGCTTAACCGGTACTCGTGACGCCCTTGTCGCCGACTTTCCAGGTCTGACACGGGATCGGAAGTATGGCCAAGCCAATCTTGCTGGCTACGATTTTATCGTGGTTGACACCGGTGGTATTGATGGCACGGAAGAGGGCATTGAGACCAAAATGGCTGAACAATCGTTGCTGGCGATTGAAGAAGCGGATGTGGTGCTTTTTTTAGTGGATGCTCGCGCCGGCTTAACCGCCGCCGATGAAGCCATTGCGCAACATTTGCGTAGCCGTGAAAAACAAACGCTGTTAGTGGCCAATAAAACCGATGGCATTGATGCCGATGCCGCGATTGGTGAATTTTATCGTTTAGGGTTTGACTCCATCCATCAAATTGCGGCTGCACAAAACCGTGGCATTAGCTTGCTTATTAACTACGCATTAGCGCCGTTTGCAGAAGCGTTTGGGATCTCTTTGGAAGAGAGCGAGCCGGTTGAATTAACCGATGAAGAAGCCAATGAAGCTTATTGGAATGAATACCACGCTAAGCAGTTAGCCGAAGCCGAAGCGCAAACGGAAGAGAGTGCGGCAGAGGAATCGGAACGCCTGCGCAGCCAGCCCATCAAACTGGCCATTATTGGTAAGCCTAACGTGGGTAAATCAACCTTGACGAACCGCATTTTAGGTGAAGAGCGGGTTGTGGTGTATGACATGCCGGGCACCACCCGCGATTCCATCTACATCCCAATGGAGCGTGATGGCCGCGAATACATTTTGATTGATACCGCGGGAGTTCGCCGCCGTAAAAATATGGTAGAAGCGGTAGAAAAATTCTCGGTTGTAAAAACATTGCAGGCAGTAGAAGACGCCAACGTTGTATTACTGGTGGTGGATGCGCGCACCGGTTTGGCTGATCAAGATCTCTCGCTGCTTGGTTTTGCGTTAAATGCTGGGCGAGCCATTGTGCTTGCGGTAAATAAATGGGATGGCTTAAGCCAAGACCAAAAAGATGAGATCAAACGCGAGTTGGATCGTCGTTTAGGCTTTGTTGATTTTGCGCGTTTGCACTTTATTTCGGCATTACACGGCACTGGAGTCGGGCACTTGTTTGAGTCTGTTCAAGAGGCTTATAACAGTGCAACGCAACGTACCTCAACTGCCATGTTAACGCGCATCATGCAGATGGCGCAGGATGACCATCAACCGCCAATGGTACGCGGTCGTCGAGTTAAGCTAAAGTACGCTCACGCAGGGGGGTATAACCCACCTCGAATCGTCATTCACGGTAATCAGGTAAAAGATCTGCCGGATTCATACAAACGTTATTTGATGAACTATTTCCGTCGTTCGTTAGATGTTATGGGCACGCCAATTCGAATTCAATTTTCCGAAGGCAGCAACCCATTTGAAAACAAGCGCAGTAAATTAACCGCCAGTGAACAGCGCAAACGCCGCCAAGTGCTTAACCACATTAAAAAGCGTGGGGCGTAATTAAAGGAAGACAATCGCGCCTTTTAGCATGACCGCTGTTATTGAATCCGAGTGCCCAGAGGTTCTCGGATTTTTTACGCGACATTTCAATTTCGCGCCTGGGGTGCCGTCGTTTCGGTTAAAGGTCTCGACGCGCAAGTCGTCAGCGGTCACCAGCAATTGGCGGCCAGTGGTTAAGCTCGGTGCCAGCTTTTCGCCGCGTGGACCCCAAAACTCAGCTTCAATCCATTGGGTTTGTTTGTTGTCGCCAAAGCCGATGGAGTAGGCCAGCGATAGGGTAGTCACTACGTTGCCTTGAGGGGTGGTGCTGGTTACGGCCGGTTGGCCTAGGTGGCAAAGTTTAATGAACATGTTTTTTTCCTTTGGTTGGTGTCAAAAAATAAAAATGGGGCGCATCGTCCCGTGAAATTCGTCGGCGTTCGATGGCCCCCAATAGCGACCGTCGAAAGAGTCTTTGTGCTCTGCAAGTAGCAACGCTTCGTTTGGTTTTAGTTCGTAGGCTACGTGGTACGTAGGGACTTGATTCAGCATCAAGGAGCTTGGTAGCCCGTTTATCTCCAGCCATTCGCCCTTGATGGTGATACGTGCGCCCCCAAGCGCCGCAACGCGCTTCATTACGGGCAGCGAATAAGGGCAAGGGGCGTGCATCCAAAAGGTTTGCTTGGGGCTTGGGATAAAGCCACTCCCAATACCGTAAGACACAACGTGATTTTGTGGGGGGCACGTTAACGTTAGCTCCCCAAGCTCTGGGGCGCGCCGTTCGAGTTGGTAAATGCCTAGCGGGTAGGAAGGCGTAACGTTTAGCCGGTAGTCGAACAAACCAAAAGCAATCGTGGCGGCAATGGTCGACGTTCCGGCAAGAATGGCGAGATTACGGCAAAGGCTCACGGTTAAACTCCAGTTTGATGGTTTGCCACGTGGTGCCCAACGGCTTGCCGTTGATGCGATACACCGCGCGAGGCAACCAAGTTTGATATTGCGGGGTGGGGGTAATGTGAACCGCAATCCCCAGCCTATTTAAGCGGCGAGTTAATAGGTCGAAGGTTTTTGCCTCGCCAGAGCTTGCGGTGAATATCGGTGATTTTAGGGTAATGTTTTTGCAGCCTATTTTTCGGCAATGCTTGGCAACCATCAAAAAGTCTTTGATGGTTTTTTTGTTAATTTTTCCGAACGGGTCGTTAAAATGGATGTTGGCACCACCAAACCAATTTGGCGTAAAGTTAAGAGAGCCAAGTTTGTATTTTAACGATGTAAATAAACCAGCTATTGATATTAATAAAGCAACGATAGGATTGGGTGTTACGCTGCTGAAAATAAATGACGGCAGCAAGTAAAACAAAACGAGCAAGGCGCTAACCATTATTTGATTTTCCTGCCAACGCCCGGAAGCAAGGTGAATATATTTGTTTGTTATTGTTGTCATTTTATTTATGGCGCAAAAAAGGCGCTTAAAATAAGCGCCTTATCGGGAGATGTTGGAGTTGTTGCTCAGAGTTGACGGCGGCGATACAAGCCAGCAGCCAGTAAACCTAAAGCGGCAAAGCCAAAAGAGCCGCTTGATGAACCAGATGAAGTGTTTTCTTCTGGGTATAGCTCATAGCGGCCAGTGGAGTCGTAGTTAATCATCAGCGTGCTACCGCCAATTTCGATTTGAGCGCCGCGCAAATCCGTCACGTGAAGGGCCAATTCGCAAATGTCAAAAGGCTCGACGGTGCGATTAAGACAACTGGAACTGTACTCATCAATAACCACGTTGGTAGTGTGCTCAAAGTAAGTTGGAGCCAGAGTATCTACATGCAGCGATTGCAGCTCGATAACATACGTTTCGCCCACTTCTGCTGTTAACTCCGTGGCGTAGTGCCAGTCGTTAATCGTCTCCAATAAGAAGTGGCGGGATTGATAGATTGGTTCGACAAACGATAATTGGTATTTGTCAGGCCAGACATCGCCCATGGCACTGCCGCTGCTTGTTAATGCGACGATTTTTCCGTTAAACAGGTTGGGGCCACCGGAGTCGCCAGGTCCCCCTTCGGCAACGGTCTTGTTGCCGGTGTACCAAAAGCCGTGGAGGCGGCCGTTGTTGGCGCTTGGGGCGTTGTAACCAAAGTAGTAGTCATCAAAATTCTCTGGGCCGGCGGGTAAAAGGCCAAACTCGCCGGAATAAAGGTCTGAGCCGGTGCCGCCGTAGCCAAGCTTGGTCATGTCGATGCCATCCACAAACGATGCGGTTAAACTGTTGCCGCCGTGGGTTTCGTGCAGCACTTCGTCAGATAAGAACAACACCTTATTGAGTGGGTATTGGGTTCTGGGGGAAATTGGAAACAGGGCAATGTCTTGGTGATGCTCTGGGTCGTCATTTAGGGCGTCTTCCGAATAGTTGGGGTTGTATGTTTTGTTATTCGGGTGCACGGCAAGGCTGTCTCTAACCACGGAAAGTTCACGGCGGTATCCGTCAGAGCGGTAGCGCCAAAACTGCGTATTATTAATGGCTGCCACGCAGTGAGCAGCGGTTAATATCCACTTGTTGGCGATAACAGTGCCAGTGCAATTTGATTGCACCAAGCTTGGATATTCAAGTGGCTCAACAAATGTTCCATTGGTAATGCCAAATGCGGAGCTGGATATTAATGCCAGTGTAGCTAGTGCTAATTTATTTTTCATTTTGTTTGGTGCTTATTATTAATTTAATTTATGTTGTTTATTATATATCACTCAGCTTCATTGTGAAAGTTTTAAATAAGGCTCTGCGTGTGTTTATGCGCAGAGCCTTATATTGTTTATTTGGAGTTGGTAGTTGTTATTTATTTGCAGCTTGGAAGTTCAGAGATAAACCAATATCCCCAAGCGCCGTTGATGCAACTGCGTTGCTCCATGCCGGCCGTGACGGTAGCATCATCCTCAACGCAATAGAGCGGGGATTCTTCGACATCCCCAGATGTGCATTCCGCTTGGCCATCAGGGGTGTTGGGTTCGGATGGCGTCGCCTCTTTCCTGCCTCTCCCCCAAACACCCCATACGCGGCCGTCTTTGAGGTTGCCGCCATGAGAAAGGGTAATGTTCCTATCATCCACAAACAGCACATCTACGTAAGTGTCAGAGCTGTTGGATCCGCTACTTTCCAGTCGCAAATGAACGCCTTGCTCTTGGAAAATCCCCGCCTGATGCGTGGAAATGCTGCTAAAGCGCAAGCGGTCTTGGGCGTTACGGACGTGCCCAAAAATCAACTCGTGGAAGTTTTTGTAGCTTTCTTCGAGTTCAATGCTTGCCGAAGCGCGGTCTTGCGTTACGCCGTTTTTTATCTCGCCCCCCCAGAGTTCGTGGTCGTCAAACCCAGAGCCAGCATCGGCGCTGCCGTTTGTCCATGGCAAATCAGGGGCATCTGTCATTAGCGCTGCGCCTAATGCAAGGTCGGCGGCGCGACGTTTGGCCATCAGGTTCTTGTCAAAAAGATTGACGTTGGCTGAGTGCGAAGCTTGCGCGCAAGCGGCAGTGACTTTGCCACCTGCACAATCATTGGCGGAAGTTGTGGTGCTCGCCAATAGTAAGGCGGTAATTAACGTTCTTTTATACATCTTGTTTAGTTTTCCGTGCAAAAAGCTTGGATATTGACCGTCCCCGAGTTTTCTTGAATCCAATCACTGTTGTTGCCTTTGAGCGCCCAATAGCGCAAGTAGACTGACCAGGAAGAACCCAAGTCGATGATGTCGGTTTGCTCCATCGAAGTGGTGAAGTATTTATCAGCGGGGTCATCGGTCGGCGCGAGAATTGCTTTTAATGAACTTTGGGCGGTGGCCTTATATCCCGTTGGGCAGTTTGGCTTGGGTATGATGTCCCCGTCCTTATGCTCTCCGGCATACAAAATGCCGCCAATCAATGATTGTTGTCCTCCATTTGCTGTGGTTACGTAGTAGTTTGTGGCGTTGGTTAGGGCGTATTCGCCGCCCACGTCCCAATCGCCGGTAAGGGTCGAATTGTCGCCGCTGCGCTTAACGAGCGCTTCGGTGCGAAGTCCGGTGTCGAGCCTATCAATCCAAAGCTCCATTGCGTCGATATCGGAGCGGTAACGGGCACCTTGGTTAAGCATGGCTCCCATCAGTGCCGAGCGCTGGGCGGTATTGGCTCCGGTGTTTGTTGGTAAAGGGATACTCATATACAGCCGCCAAATTTCGTAACCGTCATCATCAAAACTTGGTTGGGTGACAATCTGCATGGTGCTATCCCAGGGCGTTAGGTTGTTGGCCCTGCAATATCCGGCGGCGGCGTCGACACCAGAGCAAGCTGGCATATATAGCGGTTCCAAGGAATTAAAGGCGGTTGGGAATATCTGGCCACTATTGACGCTTACGCCTTTGTTGATTTGGTCGAGCTGGTAGGCGGCAATCTGCGTTTTAAATTGGGCGAGCCAAGCCCCGAAATTTTCTGCGTCCTGCTCAACTCGATGGTCGACTGTGGTTCTTGCCATGGTTGCAACAAAAACCCCGATAACGGCCAACACAATGGCCAGCTCTAATAAGGTGAATCCCTGTTGGCGCTTCAAAATAGGCATCCTGTTTCTGTGTCCAAGTGCCAATAGGTTGATTGGCTCAAGGTGTTGATTGGTGCGGAAAATTGGATGTGTTGCCCGTCATATCGAATGCCGGAGGAAACCAGCTTTGCAATTAACGGTGCCTCTGAGATGGTCAAACTGAGCGTTATTTCTCGTGGCCAATCCCATGTGTCGTAATCCGCCGAGGCGGAAAAGCTCAAGGTTGGCGCGTATTCCGCAAGGTTTTGCGCAACCTCGGGTTCTAGTGTGGGAAGGTTGTTGTGTAAGCAACCGGTTGTGGCGGCTTGCACTAGGTATTGGGAAACGGCGCTACGCAATGCTTGATTGGCGTGGCTCGAAATGGTCGCGGTTTCGTTAAAAAGCAGTGCCGACCGAAAGAACGGCACCGATATGGTTACAACGATTACTGAAAGCGCAGCAATTCCGATGGCCGCACCAACCAACGAGCTGCCTCGCTGGTTGGTGCTTTGCATTAGTAGACCGCCGTAATGGTTGTGCCAGACACGGTTAAGGTGTCGCACCCTGTTGCGCTTGCACACTGGCTACGAGTCGCAGAGGCCAGCGAATCGGCCAAGTTCAACACTTGGTCGGCGTCGTTTGGCATGGTGTGGGTTAATTGCAGCAGGCCAGAGTTGGACGGTAATGCGGAAATAGTCCAGTTACCACCGTAACGGTTTGCGTTAACACCGTCGTTGTTGGTGCCACAGATGTTACCGCCTGCGGGTAACAAGTTGCGCGAACACAGTTCGTTCATCGAGATACCGTTAAAGTTCGGGCGTGCCATTTT
>JAWXTX010000121.1:0-7591 GCA_044433165.1 Ferrimonas sp.
CCCATTGCCGCAGGGGGGGAATGGCAGCAGGGGCAATGGCAAAATGCCGATGCACTGGCGCTGCAAGCGGCCAGCCGGATTGCACTGCCTTACACGCAAATTAACCCCATTGCCTTAGCCCCCGCGATTGCGCCACACATTGCTGCCGCCGCCCAAGGGCAGCCTTTAAACGTGGCTCAGTTAACGCCATTAATGCCAGCTCACGCGATGGCACAAGCGGATCTGTGCTTGGTGGAAGGGGCGGGTGGCTGGCGCTTACCGTTAAACGACGACCAGACTCTGGCAGAGTGGGTACGTCAGTGTCAGTGGCCAGTGGTGTTGGTGGTTGGCATGAAATTAGGCTGTTTAAACCATGCGTTATTAACCGCTGAGGCCATTATTGCCGATGGCGTACGTTTAGTGGGATGGATAGCCAATCACGTGGATGCGACGATGAGTCACTATCAAGAAAATTTAGCCAGTTTACAGCGAATGTTACCGGTTCCTATGCTGGCGGAAGTGCCGTTTTTAGCCCAGCCAGATGGCCAGCATGCGGCGCCATTTTTGCGTTCGGCGGCGGCCCATTTACAGCAACCGCTGATGCTGGATAGTGGTGAGCACAGCGAGGCTGAAATGAACGTGGTACAACCTCAAATGGCCTGAATGGTCGCAATGCCGTTGAGGAATGACGGTGGGTTTTGTGATCTGCACCAGTAAAATTAGATTAAATCGTTAGAAAACCTTTTTTCACGACCGTAAATTTATGCGGTTCAGTTATTATTTGAGCATTAGTGAAGATGTTCGCGTTACATGCTTAACTAACTATTTAACTTAGGAGAAAAAATGAAGCGTATTGCCCTTTTTCTAATAACCAACATCGCGGTAATGCTGGTATTAGGCGTGGTGTTATCGGTAGTAACATCCGTTCTGGGAATTGGCCACAACAGCGTGGGTTACCTTGTTATTTTGGCGGGTGTCTTTGGCTTCGGTGGTTCGTTAATCTCATTGATGATGTCTAAATGGATGGCAAAAAAATCAATGGGTTTGCAAGTAATTGAACATCCTCAAGATGAGCAAGAGCGCTGGTTGATGGCAACCGTTGCTTCACAAGCCGAGCGTGCTGGCATCAAAATGCCAGAAGTGGCGATTTACCACGGCCCAGAAATGAACGCTTTTGCAACTGGTCCAAGCCGTAATAACTCATTAGTGGCGGTCTCTACCGGCCTGCTGTACGGCATGAATAAAGATGAAGTCGAAGCGGTATTAGCGCACGAAGTCAGCCACGTTGCTAATGGCGATATGGTAACCATGGCGTTGATCCAAGGGGTGGTGAACACCTTCGTGATCTTCGCCGCGCGCTTTATTGCCGGTACCATCTCCAACGTATTGAACAACGGCGATGAAGAAGGGGAGGGCGAAGCCTCTTACATGACCTACTTTATTGTCTCCATGGTATTAGAAATTTTATTCGGCATGTTGGCTTCTGTGATTGTGATGTACTACTCACGTCAACGGGAATACCGTGCGGATGCTGGCGGTGCGGCATTGGCCGGTCGCGATAAAATGATTTCAGCGTTAGAGCGCCTGCGCAATAACCATGAAAGCACAATGCCGGCAAACATGGCGGCATTTGGGATCAGCGGTAAAAGCGCCATGTCCGAACTGTTTTTAACGCACCCACCACTGGAAAAGCGCATTGCGACCTTACAACAAGGCCGTTAATTTAAAGCAATTGCCTTATTAACATTCGGTGTTGATGCTAAAAAAACGGTGCTTTCGAGCGCCGTTTTTTATTTTCAATTCGCCAGCGCAAACACCGGATTGAGATGAAAAATGAGATTTGAGATATGAGACGGCGCTTTTTAAAATAGCCGGCTGATATAAGGGAGCCATATGCAGTATCCAGTTAATGAAATTTTTGAAACCATTCAAGGGGAAGGCCATTTTACGGGGGTTCCTGCCATTTTCGTGCGCTTGCAAGGGTGCGATGTTGGCTGCAGTTGGTGCGATACCAAACACACTTGGCAGCTTGATCCGGCTCATCAGCAAGCGCCAGAAAACGTGCAGGGGGTTGCCAATGATCAACCGCATTGGGCTTATTGGCCCGTTGTCCAATTGGTGGCCTATTTAACGGGGCCGCAGTTTCATGCCCGTCATGTGGTGATCACCGGCGGTGAGCCTTGCCATTACGATTTAACGCCGTTAACTGAAATGCTGGCCGCCACTGGCGTTCAATGCCAAATTGAAACCAGCGGCTGCTATCCCGTTCAATGCGATGCCAAAACGTGGGTAACCGTCTCGCCGAAATTGGGCATGAAAGGGGGTTTAACTATAAAGCCACAAGCTTTAGCGCGCGCCAATGAGATTAAGCACCCCGTTGCTAAATTAAGCCATATCGAAGAATTAGAGGCGTTATTAGTAGGGTTAACGCCTCAGCCTGAGGTGGCCTTGCAGCCGATTAGCCAGCAGCCTCGCGCCACGGCATTGTGCATCGAAACCTGCATTAAACGTAATTGGCGTTTATCGGTGCAATTGCATAAATATTTGCAGATTGATTGAATTCACGCCCATTAAAAATAGATTGGTGGTTATTCAGGGCGATAGCGACAACCAGCGGTGCAGGTTTCCATAATATCGACTTGGCTTAATTGAGGCAGTGCCGGCTTTACTTGGTCATAGATCCATTTTGCTAACACTTCACTGGTGGGATTCTCCAGCCCTTCAATGTCATTTAGATAATGATGATCTAAGCGCTCATAAGTGGGTTTAAACGCCGCTTTTAATTCAGCAAAATCTAATATCCAACCGGTGTGCGGATCAACCTCTCCCGCCACATAGAGACGCACTTTAAACGAGTGGCCGTGTAAGCGGCCACATTGATGCCCTGCCGGAACGTGCGGCAATTTGTGGGCGGCTTCAAAATAAAACTCTTTATAAATTTCAGTACTCATTGTCATTGTTGTTGGTGAATATTGTGGGCGGGACTATGCCACGCCCTTGCGCTGATCCACAAGCATTCGCACATAACCCTGCTAGGCTCATGGAAGAATCGATGGCATGGAGTGCTGAGGTGAAGGCAATGCACCAGATGAGGCGCGTATTTTTTTTGTTTGGAACAACATGGTTGCTCAGCGGTTGTGGGGAAACGCCCAGTTTGTGGCACCATCCAATGCGAGATAATCACAACTTTCTTGATGACAGAGCGCGCTGCGCAACACGGATAGACCCTTTAGATATGCACTATCAAATGCTATTTGATGGCTGCATGCAGGCACTAGGCTGGCGCAAACAGCCTTTGGAGTAACTGTTATGACCGACCAACCAATGCCCCCGTTAACCGAGCAAGAGCAACAAGTGCTGGCGGAGCGCCATACTGAAGCCCCTTTTAGTGGTCGCTTTTTAGTGGCTAATGGCCAAGGCCAGTATTGCTGCCGTCGTTGTGGCAGTGCGTTGTACTCCAGCGCCAGTAAATTCGATGCCGGTTGCGGTTGGCCTGCTTTTGATCAGGCCTTGCCAGAGGCGATAGAGGAGTGGCCCGATGCCGATGGCCACCGCGTTGAGATCCGTTGCCATCACTGCGGTGGCCACCTTGGCCATGTTTTTTATGGTGAAGGTTTTAGTGCTCGGAATGAGCGCCATTGCGTGAATGGCTTAGCGCTTGCTTTTTTGCCACAAACCAACGAAGGGCAACAAATTGCGGTTTTTGGCGGCGGTTGTTTTTGGTGCTTAGAGGCCATTTTCCAACGGGTTCGAGGGGTATTATCGGTACGCAGTGGCTATTGCGGTGGCCGTGCTGAACGGGCCAATTACGCGCAGGTTTGCGGTGGTAATAGCCAGCACATCGAGGTGGTTCAACTGCAGTATGATCCTCAGCAAATAAGCTATAGTGGGTTATTGGAAATCTTTTTTGATTTGCACGACGCCACCAGTTGGGATCAACAAGGCAATGATCGTGGCAGCCAATATCGCAGTGTTATTTTTGCTCAAACACCCGCCCAACAACAGCAAGCAGAGCGTTTCATTCAAGCGCTGCAACCTTATCGAAAGCAACCGATAGTAACTGAAATCAGAGCGGCGATGCCGTTTTATGCGGCCGAGCCGGAGCATCAAAACTATTTTAATCAGCATCCACAAGCAGGTTATTGCCACTACTTAATTGGCCCTAAATTGGTGCAGTTAAGCCGCAAATACGCCGATAGAATGGCTCCATAATGGCGCTTACGTCTTATCGCGTTGCGCAGCTTCTCACTTGCGCGCTCACTTAACTTAAACCTTCATGTTACCGCAACACACACCACCAGCTTGTTTATTAGCCCCTAAACTTTGAATAACCATGGCCTTTAGGGATGTTAAGGATGAAAGGAATCGTATTTACCGAATTTGTTGACATGGTGGATCAACAATTTGGCTTTGAAGTGACCGAAGCCATGCTCGAACGGGTGGAATTGGCCAGTGGCGGCGCCTATACCCAAGTTGGAGATTACCACCATGGCGAAATGCTGCAGTTGGTTGAAGCGCTGGCTTCTGAATTACAACAACCGGTTGAGCTGCTGCTTATTGCTTATGGCAGCCGTTTGTTCGACCGTTTAGTGTTGGTGCACAACATCGATTTAAGCCGCTATGTGGGCAGTTTTGACTTTTTACAGCAGGTGGAAAACGACATCCACCGCCAAGTGCGTAAACTGTACGACAACGCCCGACCACCAACCTTTGAGTTTGACTCTATTAGCGCCAATCAAATGCAATTGCGCTACCACAGCCATCGCGGTTTTGGGGCGGTGGCTGAAGGGTTATTACGCCGCTGTACCGAGCGTTTTGAAGAGCCGATGAACATCACTCGTCGTTCGTTAAACCATCAAGGAACCGAGGTGCTGTTTTTGTTGGAGCGGCATTCGTGAGCATCAATTGGCAAGGGCGTGCAGAGCGAGAACGACGGGCGCGTTTGGCTGCCGAACAACTGTTAGAGCAGCGCAGTGAACAATTGTATGAAGCCAACCAAGCATTAATGCGCATTAATCATAACCAAAGCCACATATTAGAAGATCAAAGCCAGCAGCTCGATAGACGGCGGCATTATGAAGGGCTACTAAACCGTGTGTTTGGGTTATTACTGGATGGCTCATTAGTGGTGCCCAAACGCAGTTTGGGGCAATTGATTAACTTACTAGAACAAGAGCAAAGCCAATTTCATTTGTGGCTAGGGTGGCAGGGCGATTGGTTGTGGGGTAATGGCTATGGTTTTGAACCCATGTGGCGCAGTTATGCATGGCAGCAGTTAACCGAATCGGATCACGAGGTGATGAAAGCCAAAGGGCGCTCAGGCTTGTGGTGCTATTCCGTTGAGCATCAGATTGCCATCTTGCTTATCCATCAACACGCCGAATGCGATGAGCCATTGTGTTGGTTTACTCGCTCGCTGCTCACCAGCTTAGAAGCCTTTGCCGTGAATGTGCGCGCTTACAGTAAATTGCAAACCGCCCAGCAGCAAACCGCCCACATGGCGCAAGTGCGCTACCGTTTTTTGGCCTCGGTTACCCACGAACTGCGCACCCCCTTAAACGGCATGTTAGCCAGCACCGAGTTGTTACTCGAAGGCCATTTAGACTCAGAGCAGCGAGAGTTGTTAACCATCATTGGCTTGTCTGGGCAAAGTTTATTGGCGCTGGTCAATGACGTATTGGATTACGCCAAAATCGAAGATGGTGGCTTTGCGCTTAATCCCCAAGCCTATGACCTCTGGCAATTGGCGCAAGACTCTTTAGAAATTGTGCGTGCCGCCGCCGAAGAACAAGGCAACCAATTGCAATTACAGTGGCAAGGAGCGCATCCCTGCATCATTTTGGTTGATGCGTTGCGCTTAAAACAGGTGCTGCTGAATTTATTAAGTAACGCCATTAAATTTACCCAGTCTGGCCGCGTTATTTTGCAAGTGGCGGTGCAAGAACAAGGTGGCCAATGCCGCTGTAACGTGGCCATTATTGATAATGGCTGTGGCATCGATCCGGAGATCATCGCTAAAATTTTTCAACCGTTTGCGCAGGCGGCTGGCGCGGAACATCGCGGAACGGGGCTGGGGTTAGCTATTTGCAATCACCTCTGTCAGGTGATGGGCAGCCAGTTAGATGTTGAATCACACTTAGGTAAAGGCAGTCGTTTTGGTTTCCAACTGTTATTGCCCTTTGGGCAAGCCATTAGCCCCTCACAGCCCGCTCATGATATTAGCCTTGCTGGGCATCGATTCTTGCTTGTTGATGATACCCGAGCCAATCAATTAGTGGCGAAACTGATGCTGGAAAAAGCCGCCGCCCATGTGGTGCTGGCCGACAATGGGGAAGACGCACTGCACCAAGTTAAGCGGCAAAAGCGCCCCTTTGATTTAATTTTGATGGATTGCCGCATGCCGCGAATGGATGGCTTTGAATGCACCTTGGCCCTGCGTAAGCAGGGCATGCAATGCCCAATCATTGCCTTAACCGCCACCACAACCGAAGAAGATTTAGCCCGTTGCTACCAAGTGGGTATGAATGATGTGCTGTATAAGCCCATTCAAAAGGCCCTGATGTTAGAAAAATTAAAAAAATGGTTGCCGCCAACCCAAGCCATCAGCGAAGGTACGCCATAACATTAATAAAAGATTGAGGGCGTTTATGAAACTGGCTACTACTCAGCGGGTGCTCTTAGTTTGTATGGGCAATATTTGCCGTTCCCCTACGGCAGAGGCCATTTTTCGGACGCGCGCCCAGCAACAACAATTACCCATTGAATTCGATTCTGCTGGCACCATTGCGCATCACCAAGGCGAACGGCCCGATCCTCGCTCCATGGCGGCAGGTGAGCGTCGGGGGTATTCCTTTGATGGCATCTTGGCTCGACAAGTAACAACGGCCGATTTTGAAGCGTTTGATCTACTCTTGGCGGCCGATAAGCAAAACTACCAAGACTTACGGCGATTGGCCCCTAATGCTGCGGCACAAGATAAAATCGCTATGATGTTGCAATGGGGAGAACACAACCAAAGCGAGGTGGCTGATCCCTATTATGGCGGCAGTACAGGGTTTGAGCAGGTGTTGGATCTGCTTGAAAATGCTGCTGATGGCTTTATCACGGCGTGGCGCCAGCAACAGCCAACATAAAATTAGCGGTTAATCGCCATTGGCCATTGCGTTTGTTCGTGGTCATATTAGCCGTACTCATAAAGCCAATGCGCCATCATAAAAATACGCCGGCTGGCCGAAATCCAAGCGCCCATTGCACTGCAAATAATCGATGAGCGTTAAATTTAAGCGGTTGAATCGGTTTGCTCATGTTGGCGCTTGCAATTCGGATCGGCTGTGGTAGAGTGCGCACCAAGTTGAGGCGGCCAAGTGATGAATTCACTTAAGTTAATCGCCTCAGCGGTTAAGTAATTGAGTTACTTACGGTCGGCAGCGACCATAATTACTCTGTTCCCCCTTAGTTCAGTCGGTAGAACGGCGGACTGTTAATCCGTATGTCGCTGGTTCAAGTCCAGCAGGGGGAGCCACTTTCAGTCGCGGGATGGAGCAGCTTGGTAGCTCGTCGGGCTCATAACCCGAAGGTCGTCGGTTCAAATCCGGCTCCCGCAACCACTTTT
>JAWXTX010000122.1:0-7581 GCA_044433165.1 Ferrimonas sp.
GTATCGAGATAAATCAATAATAATGCCTCGATTAAGGGCTTGACCATTAGTACCAGTGCCACCGCCTCGAGGGCTAAAAGTAATGGTTTGGTATTGAGGCTCATTCGCCAATTGTAACGCCATCTGCAAATCGGCTTGGGTTCGCGGGGCTAGCACTGCCTGCGGCATCAGCTGATAAATACTGTTATCGGTTGCGAAATTCAGCCGATGGCCGTAGGCATCATGAATATCACCAGCAAAGGCCAATGCTTTTAATGCAGTAAGGTATTGTCGATAGCAAGCATCCAAAGCACTATTAGGGCGTAAGGTCGGTAACAACGAAGGCAACATAGCTCTTTCATTCCTTATGACACTGAATACGCCTGATTTAAGCCCCAATCTATGGGCTCGGCGCATGCAGTATGAAGTTCCTTTGCACAGCATAAAAAAAAGAAGCCACAAAGGCAGCGGCTTCTTGCGATAGTAATTTTATTGATTGATTACAAACCGTTATTGCAGGCGTTATTAGGTTAAATTCTTGCCTAAATAAAGCCACGTATCCACAACCGTATCTGGATTTAACGAAACGGAATCGATCCCCTCTTGGTATAGCCACTGCGCAAAATCATTATGATCCGATGGCCCTTGACCGCAGATCCCAACATACTTACCTCGCGCAATGCAGGCGCGGATGGCCATAGAGAGTAAGGCTTTCACCGCATCGTCTCGTTCATCAAACAAATGGCTAATAATGCCAGAGTCACGATCAAGCCCTAAAGCCAATTGCGTCATGTCATTCGAACCTATCGAGAAGCCATCGAAGTAATCTAAAAATTGATCCGCCAGCAAGGCATTGGACGGCAACTCACACATCATCTGGACTTTTAATCCCTCTTGCCCCCTGACAAGGCCATTGGCTGCCAATTCCGTGATAACCGCCTGCGCTTCGCTAACTGTACGCACAAAGGGGATCATAATTTCCACATTGGTTAATCCCATGGCGCCTCTAACTCGCTTCACCGCTTCACATTCCAACGCGAAGCAATCTCGGAAACTGTCATCAATGTAACGAGAGGCGCCCCTAAAGCCCAACATCGGGTTCTCTTCATGAGGCTCATAACGCTCCCCCCCTACTAAATTCGCGTATTCATTGGACTTAAAATCCGACATCCGCACAATAATTCGCTTGGGGTAAACCGATGCCGCTAACGTGGCGATCCCTTCGGCTAAACGGGCAATGTAGAACTCTTCAGGATCATCATATCCAAGCATCATCGCGTTAATTTCAGCCTGCATCGACGGCTCTTGCTCAGAAAACTCCAACAACGCTTTGGGGTGCACTCCAATCATTCGATTAATAATGAATTCCAAGCGCGCCAGTCCAATACCCGCGTTTGGTAAGCGCCCAAAATCAAAAGCGCGATCTGGATTACCAACGTTCATCATCACCTTCATGGATAACTCAGGTAATTCGTCCACTCGGGATTGAGTAACGTCAAAATCCAATTGGCCTTGATAAATAAAACCTGTATCACCTTCAGCGCAAGAAACCGTCACCGGCATGCCATTTTTCAGCACCGCCGTCGCATTACCACATCCGACAACGGCGGGGATCCCAAGTTCACGAGCAATAATCGCCGCATGACAAGTTCGCCCTCCTCGGTTGGTAACAATCGCGGCCGCGCGTTTCATAATCGGTTCCCAGTCAGGATCCGTCATATCCGTAACCAGTACATCCCCAGGTTTAATCTGATCCATCTGCTCAATCGAGCTCAGCACTTTGGCGCAACCGGCGCCAATTTTATGGCCAATAGCCCGTCCTTCCGCTAGTACTTCCGACTGTTTGGCCAAATAAAATCGTTCAATCACTTGGGCGTTTTCATTCGAACGCACCGTTTCTGGCCGAGCTTGTACAATGTAAAGCTTGCCATTTACGCCATCTTTCGCCCATTCAATATCCATGGGGCGTCCGTAATGGCGCTCAATGATGATCGCTTGTTTAGCCAGCGCCAGCACATCATCATCGCTAATAGAAAAACGCGCAGCCGCCGCTTCCGGTACCGATTCAATCGTCACCTGCTTACCGTGTGTTTGATCGCCGGAATAAACCATCTGCATTAATTTAGAACCTAAATTACGGCGAACAATGGGCCGAAAACCCGCAATCAGGGTTGGTTTATGTACATAGAATTCATCAGGATTAACAGCGCCTTGCACCACCATTTCGCCTAAGCCATACGCCGAAGTAATAAAAACCACTTCTTCAAAGCCAGACTCGGTATCAATGGAAAACATCACACCAGATGAAGCACGATCGGAACGCACCATGCGTTGCACCCCAGCAGAGAGCGAAACCCCACGATGATCGTACCCTTGATGGACTCGGTAAGAGATGGCGCGGTCATTAAATAACGAAGCAAATACGTGGCGGATCGCCACTTTCACCGCTTCAATCCCACGCACATTCAAAAAGGTTTCCTGTTGCCCAGCAAACGAAGCATCGGGCAAGTCTTCGGCGGTCGCCGAAGAGCGTACGGCAAAAGAGAGGGGCTCATCACCCTCTTCTATTACAGCCAGATAAGCCGCATCAAGCGCTGCATTAAATGCAGATGAAAACGGCGTATCGATAATCCATTGGCGGATTTGCTGGCCACATTCAGTGAGCGCATCAATATTATCAATATCAAGGTTATCCAGTAGCCCGTAGATCCGTTCATTTAAACCACTTTGATCCAAAAACTCATTAAATGCATCTGCAGTGGTAGCAAAACCGCCGGGGACCTCAACACCCGCATTGGCCAGATTACTGATCATTTCACCTAGTGAGGCATTTTTCCCCCCTACGCGCGTTACATCTTCCATTCCCAGATCCTGATACCACAGTATATATTGGGTCACAGTTCTATCCTCATAACCTAAATTTCGATGAGATGTCTCTTCCTGCTGAGACAATGAAATCTTACACTTGCGGTCAAATAGCGGTAAATCATTAATTTATAATGTAATTTTATTACGACAAGTTTGATCCAAGGAGGGTATATGAGTCGTAAGGTTTTTTTCATTTCAGATGGCACCGCCATTACAGCGGAAGTCTTTGGACATGCCGTTTTATCTCAATTCCCCATTCCTTTTGAACAGATAACCATTCCTTTTGTTGAAACAGAATCCCAAGCTTATGCAGTGCAAAATCAACTAAATGATTGTTTTATTACAACAGGTGAACGACCTCTTATTTTCCATTCCATCGTCACACCTGAGATTCGTGCCATTATTGATGCCTCCGATGCAGAAGGTTATGACTTTTTAAATACCTTCGTTGCCCCTTTAGAGCAGCAACTGGGCGTTAAAGCGAACCCTCGTTCGAATCGTACCCACTCTATTAATAACGCAACCTATAACGATCGCATTGCCGCCATTCATTTCGCGATGGACAATGACGATGGGATCTCTTTAAAAAACCTAGAGCAAGCGGATGTCATTTTAATTGGGGTATCACGTTGCGGGAAAACGCCATCCAGTCTCTATCTTTCCATGCAATTTGGCATTAAAGCCGCTAACTACCCTTTCATCGCGGAGGACATGGATAACCTGAAACTGCCACCTGAGCTGCAGCGGCTCAAACACAAATTATTTGGCTTAACCATCGATCCTATGCGCCTTCATGAGATCCGAAAACAACGTTTAGAAGGCAGCACATACGCCTCTCTGCGCCAATGCCGCATTGAGGTTAAAGAGGTTGAGTTGCTCTATCGAAAGCTACGTATTCCCTACCTCAATACTACCTTTCACTCCGTCGAAGAGATCGCTACAAAAATTTTATCGATGACGAAATTACAAAGGAAAATGTTTTAGTTCTCATGCTACCGTTTTTAAGCACCAACGGTTAGCCCCATAAAATTAGCCAGCGTTAATGTTAATGGGCATGCGGGTGGCTTTCTGTGTGTTCTGGGTAATAAGGGGCTATTTGCATAATCGCAGCGATAAGCTCGGCTGCATACTTGCCACCGGCTTGCTGCTTAACCTTTACCGCCGCCAGAATCACCGCATGGTGCTTTTCTAAGCGTACTAAATAGTCTTTCTGATTGGGGCTAACACGCTGAGTTAAAAAATAATTGGTGATGATGTCGATGATATTTTGAGCATGCTGACCTTTATTATTAACCCAGCGTATTAATTGATTGGCAGACTGTGGATCGGATTTTCCAGCAAGTTGCGCAATCAGGGTAGTGGCTTTATCAATGGTTGCCGCATCCTCCAGTAAGAGCGCCACCTGAGTATGATCGTCATAGATCCCACAAGGCAACTGGCAATGCCCAAACGCTTCTAACGACATCAACATCAAGATAGTGCTGAGTAACAAGTATTTTAGGGTCAAACGCCACATTATCATTACATTCTCCCAAACAAATCGCCCGCAGGCATTAACTGAACAAACATTAATCCTTTAAGAAAAACCTTTTTTAATCGCGTTCATTATCTGAATTACTGTCAGCAGAAGCCTTGCTTAGGGGTTAATGTGAACCACCTAATTTAGGTATACTCATCAGCATAGTGCGTCTACTCCAATTATGTGGAGGACTCCCCCAAAAAAGGTGGTGACGCCAAAAATGTTAAGTAAGAAGAATGTCATGCCATTAGCAACCGATGAATTGCGCACCGAATTACTCGCTAAAGTAATTACCCCTGCGCAGTTGGCAGCCGAAATCCCCTTACCGGATCACGCCGCCCAACAGATCTTCACTCACCGTGAACAGGTGCAAGCCATTTTACACGGCCGCGATCAGCGCTTATTAGTGATTGTTGGTCCCTGCTCCATCCATGATCCTATCGCCGCTTTAGAATACGCCCAGCGCCTAGCGGTTTTACAACGCCAATACCAAGATGAACTGTTCATCGTTATGCGGGTGTATTTTGAAAAACCACGCACCATTGTGGGCTGGAAAGGCTTAATTGCCGATCCGGATCTGGATGGCAGTTTTAGTGCCAACAAAGGGCTGCGGATTGCGCGGCAATTATTGGTGGATATTGCGAATTTGCATTTACCCATTGCGACCGAATTTTTAGATATGGTCAATGGCCAATACATCGCAGACTTAATTACATGGGGCGCCATCGGCGCTCGTACTACAGAAAGCCAAATTCATCGTGAAATGGCTTCTGCACTGTCCTGCCCAGTCGGCTTTAAAAATGGTACGGATGGCAACCTACAGATCGCCATGGATGCCGTTCGAGCTGCGCATGTACCACACATTTTCTATTCCCAAGACAAACAGGGGCAAATGTGTGTTTACCGTACTAAAGGAAATCCTGATGGGCATGTGATCTTACGTGGTGGTCGTAGCCCGAATTATGAGCGCGAACAGATCATTGTCGCCGCTGAACAGCTGCATAACAACGGCATTGATACACGCCTTATTATCGATTGCTCTCATGGTAATAGCTTAAAACAATATCAACGCCAAACTTTAGTCGCTCAAAGCATTATGGCGCAATTAGCCGAGCCTCATGGGCAAGCCATCGCAGGCGTAATGATTGAAAGCTTTTTAGTGGAGGGACAACAAACCGTCAACGACGCCACGCCCTTAGTTTATGGCCAAAGCATTACCGACGGTTGTTTAAGCTGGCCACAAAGCGAGCAACTACTCCGAGCGCTCGCCCAGGCGAACCCGCATCGTTACGGCCGTTAATTCATCGGCATTAGCTCGGCTTGTTGTTGCGGCAGGCGCTGTTGTCGCAACAAGGCCGACATCAAGGCTTTTAAGCCCGCAGGTTTCACCATTTTAGCCATAAAACCAAAGCCGAGTTGCTCCACTTGCTCAATTAACTCCGTGCGCGTATCCGCTGTCATTAAAATACCGGGCAAATTATCACCATAACCTTCTCGTAAGGCCAATAAAGCATCCAATCCGGTTTTATTGTCATCCAAATGGTAATCCGCCAGCACAATTTGCGGCCGCCAATCATCCTCCGCTAAATGCACTTGCGCTACGGCTAAGCTTGGCACCGCCAGTACTTCACAGTGCCAGCCATTCAATAAGCCTTGCAGCGCTATTAATATCGAGCGGTCATTATCAATACAAAGCACACGCACGCCCGCTAAAGGTTGCCAGTTAGGCATGAGTTTTATTGGTTCAGCCTGTGGCATTAACGCCGTTCCTAACGGTACCGTTACGGAAAACATCGAGCCTTTACCAAGTTGCGATTGCAGCCGCAATGGGTGCGCCAACATAGTGGCAATTCGTTTTGCAATCGCAAGTCCAAGCCCAAGTCCGCCACTGGCACTGCGATCGGCCAATTGCTGAAATTCATCAAAAATGCGCTCACTGTCTGCCTTGGCAATGCCATTACCACTGTCAAACACTTGAATTTCTAGCTGATAACCACGGCGGCGACAGCCTAAAAGAATGCGTCCTTGTTCGGTATAACGCAGTGCATTGGTTAAGAAATTTTGCACAATACGACGCAATAAATTGGCGTCAGTCTCAATCGCCACATCCGGAATATGACAGCGCCACTGCAACCCTTTACTTGCAGCCATGGCTGAAAATTCCACCGCCAACGGCTCAAGCACCAAAGACAATCGTACCGTTTGCCTATCTACCGCAAGGTGCTGACCATCCAATTTAGAGATATCTAACAAATCCGATAGCATTTCCCCAGCATTACGCAGCGAACCCGCCAAATGCGTCAAGGTGGTGTGATCCTCATCCGTACGTTCGGGCGCTTGCAATAATGATGCGGTGAATAATCGAGCGGCATTCAACGGCTGCATTAAATCGTGTCCGACTGCGGCAAGAAAACGCCCTTTAGATTGATTAGCTTGCTCTTCTGCAGCCTTAGCTTGTCGTAAACGTTGATTAAGCTTAAGCAGTTCTTCCGTTCGAGCTGCTACGCGTTGCTCTAATGTGTCGTTAATCTCTGTTAGGGCCTGCTGTTGCTGGCGAAACTCGGTAATATCGGAAAACGACATCACAAAACCGCCATCCGGCATTGGATTGCCAAGCATTCGAATGACTCGGCCATCACTGCGGATCCGTTCAGAGCGGTGAGCTGAGCCGGCCTGCATATAGCCGACACGACGGGCCACATGCGCATCCACATCCCCTGGCCCACAGCGCCCTAAGTTAGCGTTATAACGAATAACCTCCGCGACTGGCATGCCTTGAGTTAAAAACCCTTCTGGGTATTCAAATAACTGCACATAAGTTTGATTCCAAGCCACCATATTCAGCTCTTTGTCTACAACGCTGATCCCTTCGGCGGCATGCTCAATTGCTCCCCGCATTTGATCTTGGCTTGATTGAATTTGATTACTCGCATCATCAACCAACTGAAACATTTGATCGATGCCCAAATCAATGCCGCGCAACACTGTATCCATAATCGTGGCTGCTGAAGACGCGCCTAAAACTGACGCAATCAAACGCTCACCACACAGAATCATGTCTTCACTGGCGTGGCGTTGAATCATTCTAGGTGGCGCAGCAAACTGCTCGGCAAAACTGTGCTGTACACGTTCAGGCGAGATAAATCGGCCAACCAGCAGCAGGAGATCTTGCTCGGTAATTTGCCCTTGCCTACGCGCTCCTTGTATGGCGTTGC
>JAWXTX010000123.1:0-7561 GCA_044433165.1 Ferrimonas sp.
ATGGTAGTACTGCTTGTTTCTTTGGCGAGAAGAGCGTACCACTTTCAGCAGTTGGCCTCCTCTTCTACGCCTGTCCATGAATGTCGCACTTATTATCTGAATTTAGGCATCAGGAATGAGTTGATGGAGAGTTTTCTGGCCAGAAATTAAAGCCATTTTTTTTTGTCTCGTGAGCTTTTTGCAGCGATATTCTAACTTCAATGCTTGGCTATGAGTGCCGACAGCTTGTTGATAACGAAGGATTAACGGACCTTTTCCCTTTAGGCTTCGAGCCGTCTTAGAACGATTACTTTGATGCTCTTGAAAGCGACGAGAAACATCGGTTGTGATGCCGGTGTATAACTGTCCTTGTGCATTTTCAATAATATACAAAAACCATGTTGGGGTTGTAATGGATGCATCGGAATGATTGAGAACGATAGTTGGCATAAGGTGTGTCAGTGCACTTTTTTATAGTTGAAATTTGAATTAATTTTTTTAAATTATAATGTTTTTTTTGACCTACCCGAGCTAAATAATTTAAAAAAAACAAATAAGTGGTTACACCTCTTAAGGATGCATATTGTACGGGGCAACCAGTGTTACGGCTAGCTTTAGAAGTACTTATGCATCGTTTAACATTACTTATATGTACCCTGATTTACTCTGGCGTAGCACCTGCTGCGTCTTCAACTGTACGTGCGAACCCCAAAGAATGGCAATCTCTTTACCCTAATCAATATGCCTCTTGGGCTGAAACTGCTGGTACCAATGAGGCCATCGATTTATTAGCAGATGATCCAAATTTAGTCGTGCTTTGGGCCGGTTATGGATTTGCAAAAGATTACCGTAAGGCACGGGGTCATGCCTATACGATAACGGATCTCGTGCAAACCTTACGTACTGGTGGACCGCCCGATGTAAACGATGGCCCGATGGCAGCATCGTGCTGGTCTTGTAAGTCTCCTGATGTCGCACGTCTGTATCAAACGGTTGGGGAGGCAGCCTTTGCTGAGCAGAAATGGGCCTATTGGGGGCATGAAATCACCCATAGTGTAGGCTGTGCGGATTGTCATGGCAACGAGGATGCTGAAATACAGCTATCACGTCCTTATGCAGCGCGAGCAATGGCTGTAGCTGGAATCGACTTTGCAAAGCAAACACCAGCCATGCAAGCTGCTCAAACATGCGGGCAATGTCATGTGGAATATTATTTTGATGACGACAACAATAATACGGTGCGTTTTCCTTGGGAGCACGGATTATCCGCTGCCGGCGCTGAACGATTTTACGATAAAATCGGCTTTAGCGATTGGATTCATGGGATCTCGAAGGCACCGATGTTAAAAGCGCAACACCCTGAATTTGAAACTTGGCTACCAACGATGCATGCCGATATGGGGATCACGTGCATCAGCTGCCATATGCCTCAAAAAATGGATGATCAAAAGCAGATATTTACCGATCATAAAGTGAGCTCACCGTTAGATAACTTTGAGTTGGTGTGTGCAGATTGTCATGGTAGCAAAGCCCACCTAGCACAAAAAATTGCACGAAGTAAAAACCAGATTAATACTCAAAAACTCGATGCTGAAGCGCTATTAGTACAGGCGCATTTCGAGGCAAAATCCGCTTGGGATGGCGGTGCTACAGCGGAGCAAATGGCACCAGCATTGGATTTAATTCGTAAAGCACAATGGCGGTGGGATTTTGCAATTGCCTCACATGGCATTCATGCCCACAATTCCAGAGAAGGGCTGAATTTATTAACAGAATCTCAAAGTCTAGGTGCACAAGCATTATTAGCATTACGACAAGTGCTAGCTCAGCTTGGCGTTGCACAGCCGATTATTTTGCCTGACATAAGCACTAAAAGCGCAGCACAGCAAGCGGTTGGACTTCATATGAATGCAGAAAGAGAAGCGAAAAATCTTTTTATTCAGCGCATGGTTGAAGGGCAATGGCGTCCGCAAGTGACGATGAACAATGAGGACGTACAGGAATAAAAAGTAAGGAGAACTCTCGTTAACAATAAAACAACAACTGCAGCCAGCAGTTTGATATTCACTGATTTATAATGTTTTTCTATAGGTCTCTTGCTGCGTCCTCCTTGAATCATTTCAACACTTTGGAGCAGCGTTATGATGATTTTTCAGCGAATAGTGTGGCAGCTGAGCCTCCTTGTTGTGGGGCTTGGGTTATTGCTGATCCCCTGCTTGGGTTGGCTATTGATGGCTCCCCTAGCGACTGAACAGCAACTTGTTTTAGATAAAAATATGGCGCAAGCGCAGTGGCATTTGCGACAACAATGGCAGCAAGATCAATCGATTGAGCTTGCTGCTATTGCGCTTGATCCAATCATTGAACACGCATGGCTACAGTGGCCTAATGGGCAAACACAGTCGCATCAATCCCTTACTAAAACAAAGTTAACTGGGACAGTACCGAAATGGTTGCAGGCATATCCTCCATTTGCGCCACTGATGCGCAGCGAACCTTTGCCTCTGAACGATGGGGCTAAAGCGCTGACATTATCACTCACGGTTGATAATGCCACTTATTACTATCGATGGCGCCAGCAATTGCTGAGTCTGGTTCTTATTTTAGGCTTAGTTCAAACTGGATTCTTATGGGTTAACTTCCGTTATTTGCGGTTTCAGTTATGGCCACTGAAAAAAATTACAGAAAGAGTACAAGCGCTTAGTCGCTTAGAGTTTGAGCCACCATTGTCGCTCCATTCAAAAGATAATGAACTGACGCTGGTTGGGAATGCGCTTAACGCACTTGGGCATAAATTGAAGAGGGAAGTGGATGATGCCCACCGCCAACTACAGCGCTTGCAAGATGCGCTCTTAATAGATCCTGTTTCTGAGTTGCCGAACCGTTCTTATATTGTTGAGCGTATTGAAGATTGGCTAAAAACATCAGATAGCGGCGCTTTAGCCATTGTGAGCTTGCGTTTTTTAGATGAGGTACGTTTACGATCTGGGTTTCAAGTCAGAGATAATGCTATTGGTGAATTTTCATCTTACTTAATGGAGTTAAAACAACAATATTTTGGTACGCAAGCAGCTCGGATCAGTGCAACAGATTTTGTATTAATTCTAGAACATGGAGAAACCCAATCAATTCTTTCGCTAGTTCAGCATGCCAGCCAGCGCCTTTATCAACAAACAAAACTTTCGCTAACTGCACCTTATGGTATTGGAGCAGTGATGAAACAACGGCAATCTTCAGCAGGCATTATTTTAGCACAAGCGGATAATGCCTTATTGCGTGCCTTACATTTAGATGGGCATCTGTGTTGGCATGAAATAGCTGAAAATATGCCCCTATGTCGAGAGCAATGGCAACAAGTTTTAGAAGAGGTACTGCAGCAACAACATGTAGAATTATTAGGACAGCCTGTATTCGATTTAGCCGGAGATAAAATTCAATATACAGTTATGGCTGAGGTTGTTATGGATGGTCAACTCTATTTAGAACTTAACGTACAACCACATCTAGACCGTTTAGGAATGAGCATTCAATTTGATAAATTAAAATTGATTTTAGCTCAGAGTTTACCTAATCAATTTACTCCCATTGCCTTTCGTTTAAGCGCACAGTCGATAGAAAGCTATGATTTTATTACGTGGCTAAGTCGACAGTTGCAATTACGTTCTTGGGGTTTTCAGTTTGAAGTGAGTGAGCAGATGGTATTACTTGCACCTAGGGCCGTTGAACGATTACGAGAGCTATTGCGTAATTATGGTTACAAGTTTGGGGTCTATCACTTTGGACGTCACTTAGTTGAATTAAACTATTTAAGTTGGCTGCAACCTGATTACGTTAAGTTAGATAGCGGCTTTACGCATCTGCCTCAATCTCCCATGCAATTTGATATGATGCAGGCTATGTGTGCAACCTTACAAACATTGAATATTTCAGTGTATTTGACGGATGTAACCGATGATAAGCAATTACAGCAAAACTTGCCTTTAAACGGTTTTAGCCGTATTGCCTCTCCCCATCGTTTTTCGGTTACCGCGACTGAAGCGGCAAAACGTTATCATGAAGAACTCAGTATGGATGGGATTCGTTTGAATATGGCTTAGCAATTTAATTAGGGCCTAATGAACTAGAGTTTAAGTGCATTAGTTGTTTTTCCGTATGTTAAATATGCAAAGTAACGGCAAGAATCGATGGTCTAGTGCGAGATCATCGAGTGCGGCTATTTTTCAGGATATGACGAATCTGATGGAAAAGGGATCAAGGTGGAAGTGGATTGGGGAACACCATGATTTAATGCATCATTCAACAACACTATTTTTTCGTGCAATAATTGCCGACAGAGTTGTATCCTAGAGTAGGACGATCTGCACTGTTTTAGTTGTTGATCAAGATTCCATTGTAGAGCTCGCAACTGTGTTTGGTGCTCTGGACTCGACTCGGTAATTGCATTTGCAATTTGTTGCTGGCGATATTGCTCAAACTTCTCTGGGTCTTCTTTAGCTAACTGCACTAGAACGTCAAAATTAATCTTGTTATCCGTATCCATACTAGCCCACCAAGAATTCGTGATGATTGTCACAATTTATGTTTTTAATGGTGTGATGTAAACACCAATTGCAGGCAGTAAGGCCACTTTTTCCTTTTTCAATTGACATGAAGTACTGTTTTTATAGCCAGTACTTTTGGTATGCTAAAAAAGAACAAATTACAAAATTAACGGGGACGTGAATTATGGCGGTGATCGTAAAATATGTTGTTGAGCGTAAAGGAGAGGAAGTGATGACTTTTTCTAGCAAACAAGATGCAGATGCTTATGACAAAATGTTGGATCTTGCTGATGAGTTGGTGCCATTTTTAAAAGAAGCCGAGTTACTTGAAGAAAGACAGCAAGAAGAAATTGCACTGTACTTAGCTAAAAATAAAGAACAGTTACTTAACTTATTGAAAGGGAAGAAGCCCTCATCAATTGCGAAAGAAAAGGCACCCTCAAAAGCCCGTTCTGTTTCTTAACCACTCAATGTTTCACACTGTTTGTAAGCAAATCAGGTTGTATGGCGGCCGATGCTTGTTATCGTCGATCAATGCACCACATATTTCTATTTTATTCTTTGGCTCGGTGAGTCATTTCGCTATAATTCATGCCCTTTATTTTTAGTTAAGCGAGACTCATCCATGGCCACTGATGGTACCTGTTTTTGGCATAAGCCCCTAGATGAAATGACCGAACAGGAATGGGAATCGTTGTGTGATGGCTGCGGTAAATGCTGCTTAAACAAGCTTATTGATGATGATACTGATGAAGTTTTTTTCACCAACGTGGCTTGCCAATTGTTAAACCATAAAAGCTGCCAGTGTAATCAATACCCTAAACGCTTTAAGTATGTGCCAGATTGCTTGAAGGTTTCTGTGCAAAATCTCGAGGAATTATACTGGTTCCCACCAAGTTGTGCTTATCGCCGTTTGCATGAGGGGAGAGGGCTACCAAGCTGGCATCCATTGCTTACTGGGAGTCATTCAGCAATGCATGCCGCTGGTATGTCAATTCGCAACAAAGTGTTGGATGAGCGCGATGTTGGTACGGAAGGACACATACTTGCAGGTTGTATTGTGCATTGGCCTGCGGAAGACATCGATTAATCCGTAAATGCGCATCGAATATTTGCCAGCAGAACGACACAAGCGCACAGCAAATAGCCGCTAAAACTTATGGCGGCTAAATCAGCCATATTTAGGCCAAGAATACTCCAATCGTCCGCAGTGCAGGACGCTCTGGGTTCAAATATCGAAGGTAGCCATTGGTGTAAAGGCGCCCATGTTGGGAAGTTTGGTATCACATCGCAAGTTGGCCCGAATAAACTTACAGGTTGATTTTTTATTGTGATGAGTTCAATTGACATGAGCAAACCAGTAACGGAGCTGATAATCCAAGCGGATATAGCAAGCATTCGAGTGAACAAGAGTTTTGGAGATGCTAATCCCATTAGAGCTGTAAAGATAATAAGAACGAAACTAAGCCGAATATAAACACAATACACACAAGGTTCATACTTAAAGAGGTGTTGAAATATTATTGCAGTAACAAATATTAAAATTGCACTTACAAGAAGAAACAGCCAACTTAAACGGGTCTTGCTAAAGCGATAAATACTATTGAACATCTAGATGCCTTGAATTAGTTCAAACGATAATGCAATTGACAATAGCAGAAAAAGTTAAATTGTAAATATTTATTGATTAGTTTATAATTGATATTACTGCACCAACAATGGAAAGTACAATGGTATAAGGCAATGCTGCTTGCACCATCCTTCCATAGGTTAACTTTATTAAAGGAGATAACGTAGAAGTTAATAAAAATAGAAATGCTGCTTGACCATTCGGCGTGGCAACAGAAGGTAAATTAGTTCCTGTATTAATTGCGATAGCCAATCTTTCAAATTGATATTCTGATATTTTGTGATGGATTAATGCTTCTTTTGCTTCATCTATATATATTGTTCCTACAAAAACATTATCTGATATCATTGATAGAATTGCATTTGCCAAGTAAAAAATAAAAACTTGCGTGTCTCCATTAAAGTTTAGAACCCACTGAATAATAGGAGTAAATAGATGAAGATTTAATATTATTGCAATTACAGCAAAAAAAACAGTTAACAAAGCAGTAAAGGGTAATGCGTCAGTAAATGCTTTTCCTAGCTGATGCTCATCAACAATACCATTGAGAGATGTTGCTAAAATAATAACTGACAAACCTATTAATCCGATTGCTGCCACTTGTAAGATCAGTGCCATGATCAGCCATAATATAACCAATGATTGAGTAAATAGATTTACTTTATCGTATAATGTTCGTTTATTTTGTTCTTCAATAATGAAATTATTTAATATCTCTCTAGTGTGCTCTGGCATTTGATACCCATATCCAAATGATTTCGTGCGTTCGACTATATAACATATTAATAATCCAGAACTGAGTGCACTTATTGTTATTGGAGCCATATGTTTAATAAAAGTAATGAAATTCCACTGAGCCTGAGCAGCAATAATGAGATTTTGAGGCTCTGATACCATTGTACTAACACCCCCAAGTGCAGTTCCTATACCTGCATGCATCATTATATTTCGTAAAAAACCTCTAAAGTTTTTTAAATCATTCTCATGATTTAAATTGGTTGCATCAGATTCATTGGATGTTGCTTGATGATAGATCCCATAAAGCCCTGTGCTAATGGTAATTACCGCTGCCATAATCGTGAGTGCATCTAAAAATGCGGATAATAATGAACATATAAAACAAAAAACAATAGATAGTGCTATCTTAGATCTTAATTTCAATATTACTTTTGCAAGTAGAAACAGTAGTAAATCTTTAACAAAATAGATCCCAGCCACCATGAATATTAAAAGAAGTATTACATCAATGTTCATTTCTATTTTATCTATTACCATTTTTGGCGATGCCATACCAATAGTTATAGCTTCAATTGTAATTAGCCCTCCGGGTTGTAATGGATAACATTTTAATGTCATAGCAAGTATAAATATCAGGGCGTCCGCATGAATGGTTAATATTTAGCCATTGATG
>JAWXTX010000124.1:0-7529 GCA_044433165.1 Ferrimonas sp.
CGCTACGCTGCGAACGTAGGCCGTAATGTGTTTGATGAGTGCGAGGCGTTGCCAACCTCAATAATCGCGATGCTCCTAACCTTGGTGCCGTTAATTGAATTTAAAAGCCGTATTTTTCATTGAGCCGGTGTCTAAAAAGGGCAGAGGGAGTTTTTAGAGCAGGCCATAAATAATAACAGGCAGCGCCTTGCTGCCTGTTATTGCGATAACGGAGACGATCACACTTTAAGCAAACAACCTGAAACAATTAACTTAAAAGGGTGTGACTGATGCCATTAATTTACCGTAATGAATAGCTCTGCTTGCACATCTTGGTATGAGATCATTACCGAGGTATTACCGGTTGTAAGACCCTCTACAATGCCGTTTTCTGTAACTGTGGCAATCGTAGGATCAACCACTTGCCATGTTATATCGTCATATAGATTAGAGTTACTATCAGTGTTCTCGTTAGTGCCATTGGTGTAGTACACAGAAATAGTTACTCTATTGGCTAAATTAACCGGCTCACTGACGTTCATAGATAGATCATCTGGAAAGAGTGTCATATAGTCAAGGCGCAGTGGCGTCACTTCAACCGAGTACGGTGCACTGGTGTAATGCACACCATTGTGGTGAATGGAACCCATAACAGCCGTGTGGCCGACCTCTACAGCAGTAAGCAAACCTTCAGGCGATACCGTTGCAATTGCGGCGTTCGATAACCATGAAATGCCTGACGATAAATCATATCGCGTGCCATCACTGTAATAGGCTTGAGCCATGAACTCGGCAGTACGTCCAATTGGCAGTTTCATGCCAGAAGTGTCCACCTCCACATCACCACCATTAGTATTAGAGAACACCGTGATCTGCTGAATTATCATCTCGCTAATGTTAAAGGTTATTTCGTCGCTGGTTATGTCCATATATGTGGCATGGATGGCCGCTGCCCCTGTACCGAAGGCTTTTACTCGCCCCGTATTGGGATAAGCAAAAGCTAATACAGCCTCATCGCTTGAATGCCAATCTGCCTCGCTCGTTACATCAGCGGACGTGCCATTGTTGTAGTAAGCCGTTGCCAGTATGTTGCGCTCATATCCTACTGGAAAGAATGCAATGTCATTGGTTGAGGTAATTTCAACAGCAGTGACAAAGGCGTTAGTCACTGCCATTTCTAATGAATTACTGACGACGCCGTTAATGGCACTGCCGTCCACGCTTGCCAGCGCTGCAGTAATGGTTGTTGTTCCAACATCCGTACCAAGGATCTGCCCTTGTGCATCAACAGGCGCAATGTTCATGGCACTGGAATGCCACGTAACGTATTCGGTTACATCAAAGCTTGAGCGGTCGCTGTAAGACGCGATGACTTTAAGCTGTGCGCGTTGACTGAGTGCAATCGAGGCCACATCAGCGGTGAGCTCCAATGAGACAAGAGAGGCATCGGTAACGTTAACGTTAACTTCGTTACTCTCTAACTCGTTCAGCATTGCGATTAATACCGCTTCGCCACTGGTCATGCCAGTTAACAAGCCATTGTCATCAATCGAGGTGATTTCTGGGTTGTTTGAGTGCCATTCAACATTTTGAGTGATATTCGAAGATGATGAGTCACTGTAATAAGCCGTGACAGTGAGTTGCGCTTTTTGTTCTAAAGCAACGTTTACAAATGGCGGCGTAACCACAATGTGAGTAATAACGGCTTCATTCGGTGGCAGGGTTTCTTCTTCATCTTTGTTGGAAAATACCCCGTCTGAGTTACAGCCAGACAAAATAATTGTTATTGGCAATAAGATTAATGCTAACAATTTACTTAAATAACGACTCATAAATTAAATTTCAACCTTATTGTGGAAAGCTTGGAATAGTTATTTCGACACGGCGGTTCTGCATGCGTCCTGTTGCGGTATTGTTATCTGCAATCGGATTGGATGCCCCTTTGCCGATAATTTCAACTTGGCTACTAGCTACGCCTAAATTGAATAAATGATCTGCAATGGTTTGGGCGCGCTTTTCTGACAGAACTTGGTTAAATTCTGCAGAACCAATAAAGTCGGTATGGCCAACAATAATAACTCGTGCTTGAGGGTAGGAATTAAGAACTGCTGCCACTTCAGCTAATTCGCCCTGTATTGCTTCGGGGAGTTCAGCAGAGCCAAAGCCAAACAAGCCATTATAACGCGTTGAGTCGAACGTCAGTGCTTGAGCGGGTACGATTACTACCTCTTCTTCAACCTGAACCGGATTTTCTGCTACTGCTTCACAAGCCGGCTGGGCGACGTCAATAATGGTAGGAAGTATTGGCGCCGAGCGACCAAAGGTATAAGAGATCCCCACCGTGACAGCTTGGCTATCAAATTGGCCTGTATTGGCGCTGCCGATTTTATCAATGTATTGATAACCTGCAGATAAGTGGACATTGGATGCCAGTGCGTAGCTTAAGCCTACTTCGAGCAGCGGTGAATACCCTGTTGCGTTTAGCGTGTCAGCTGCTGCCACTGTTTTTTCCATATTCCAGTAAGCAAAACCGGCTCGTCCATACAGAGAAAAACGCTCTTGGATCTGCCAATCATATCGGAAAGCCGATTCAATCAACCAAACATCCACGTTAATCGCCGTGGCATTGGCATTTAACACATCATGATATTGATAACCAACATCCCAGCGCCATGCCGGAGATAGATTTAGCCCACCATAAATACCAAATAGGCCACTTTCTGGGGCGGAATGGTTGTAAAGTTCATCTTGCCCCCATTGATAACCCCCTTTTACACCAACGTGCAGTTGGGGGTATTCTATCGCTGCCAATGCGGGCGTTGATAGGATACATAATAGCAACATCTTTCTTTTCATTATTAAAACCAAGATAAAAAATTAAATACAAAATTAATTCTATAATTACGACCAAATTGAGTGCGCTGCACTTGATTATAATTATTTGGCCGGTCTGTCAGAATAACATGAGGCATTGTTGTCAACCAAATTAAAACTTATTTTGTTAGGTGGTTGTTGTTTTCTAAAAATAAGGAGTACTGGTAAATACATTGATGCAAAAATGAAATTAATAAGATTTAAGTTTCAGCAGTTGCAGCAATGGAGAATTAATTGATCGAGTAATATAATTAAACTTAGTTGGCATTGTTGATTTTGTTATTTGGCTGTGACATCCTGAGTTCTTTTTTATTTAAATAGTTCAAGTTTGCCACCCTTGTTAACTTGCTTGTCGATTTTCGGTCTTGTTTGTTACTTGGTTCGTTATTGACGATGGCATCTTTCTAACTCGTTGAGTCGTGAAACAAAGATATCTGCAAGGGCGTTGTTGTTCGGCTTTTTCATTCATTGGGTCAGCAAAATCTTAATGATTTGCTACGTTTTAAGCTCACATCCTAGCGATGGCTTTGGTGAGGGCGCGATGAATAGATTGTGGAAAACGTTTGTCTGGTGGGCGCCAGTAGCTTTATTAACTGCTTGTGAAAAAAGCGCTACTTCAACATCACAAGGGATGCCAGCACCACAGGTCGGGGTGATAACGGTGGCGACCGAACCACTTAAAATGACCACAACGCTCGCCGGTCGCACCAGTGCCTCGTTAGAGGCGGAAGTGCGGCCACAGGTCTCTGGCATTTTATTGCAGCGTTTTTTTAACGAAGGCGCCAAAGTGACGAAGGGGCAGCCACTTTACCAAATTGATCCCGCGCCTTACCAAGCGTCATTAGACAGTGCCAAAGCCTCGCTAGCGAATGCGCAAGCTTCATTAAAAAGCGCCCGAGCGTTAGCAGAGCGTTATCAAGATCTGGTGCAATCCCAAGCCGTTTCTAAACAAGATTATGATGATGCGGCAGCGCAATATCAGCAGGCCATTGCTGCGGTTGATACCGCCAAAGCGGCGGTAACCAGCGCCCAAATCAATTTGGAATACACCAAGGTGATTGCCCCTATTAGTGGCCGAGCGGGAAAATCCAATTTTACAGTAGGGGCATTGGTAACCGCGAACCAAAGTACTGCGTTGGTGAATGTGCAGCAGTTTGATCCCATGTTTGTGGATGTAACGGAGTCTACTGCTCAGTTAAGTCGCTTACGGCGAGCGTGGGACAGTGGACAATTGGTGCGCAGCAAAGAGGATAATGCACAGGTTCGTTTGCTGTTTGATGATGGTAGCCAATATGAACCGCAGGGCACCTTTGAATTTGCCGACATCAACGTTAACCCAACCACCAGCTCTTTTACCATTCGAACGGTCTTCCCCAATCCCAAAGACATTTTATTGCCCGGTATGTTTGTGCGGGCAGAGCTGGTTACCGGCACACGTGCTGAGGCGATATTAGTGCCGGCTAAAGGGGTGAGTCGCAACGCGGCTGGCGCGGCTTCGGTGCTATTGGTGAATGCCAAAAATGAGGTAATTCAGCAGCCGATTCAAGTGGATGGAATGGTTAATGGCCAGTGGTTAGTAACGGACGGGCTAAGCGCCGGAGATAAAGTGATTGTGGAAGGGTTGCAGTTTGTTCGCCCTGGAATGCCGGTCGGTGGCGTTCACAACGTGGATAAGTGAGGTAGCCGATGGCGCAATTTTTTATTGATCGTCCTGTTTTTGCGTGGGTATTAGCAATTTTATTGATGCTGGCGGGGGGGCTGTCATTAACGCAATTACCGATTGCACAATACCCCAGTGTGGCTGGGCCGCAAATCCAGATTGGGGCAACGTATCCTGGTGCTTCGGCAAAAACCACCGAACAAACGGTGACTCAAGTTATCGAGCAGCAGTTAACCGGCTTGGATAACATGCTGTACCTTTCGTCGACTTCAAACTCCTATGGAGCCAGTGCCATTACCGTGTCGTTTGATGCGGGTACGGATCCCGACATTGCGCAGGTACAGGTACAAAATAAAGTGTCAGCGGCGATGGCCTCATTGCCTGAAGCGGTGCAAAGCCAAGGGGTAACGGTGGAACAAGCCAGCACCGGTTTTTTACAAGTGCTGGCGCTGTATTCCAAAAGCCCTGAGATCAGCGGCACGGATGTGGGCAACTTTGTGGCAAGTGTGTTGCAAGATCCTTTGGCGCGGGTTCCAGGGGTTGGCTCGGTTACTCAATTTGGTTCGGGCTATGCCATGCGGGTATGGCTTAACCCCAGTAAATTGGAAAGTTACGGGCTGACGCCAAGCGACATTAATAGCGCCATTGCAGTGCAAAACAGCCAAGTTTCTGCTGGGCAATTGGGTTCGGCACCACAGCTGTCTGAAACGCAGCTTAATGCCACAATTAGTGTGCAAGCGTTACTCAGTAATGTGGATGAATTTGAACAGATCTTGGTAAAGGTAGAAAGCGATGGCTCGCAAGTATTGCTTAAAGATGTGGCCCGCATTGAGTTGGGGGCGCTCAGTTACTTAAATGCCGCCCGATACAATGGCTACCCGGCTACGGGGCTGGCCATTAGCTTGGCCAATGGCGCTAACGCCTTAGATACGGCGCAATTGGTGAATCAAAAATTGACAGAGCTGCAGCCCTTATTCCCCGATGGGGTGGATTTTGCGCTGCCTTATAACACCACCCCTTTTATTGAAATCTCCATTGAAGGGGTGGTGCACACCTTAGTGGAAGCAGTGATTTTGGTGTTTTTGGTGATGTTTCTCTTTCTCCAAAGTTTGCGCGCCACCATCATTCCCACCATTGCGGTGCCGGTTGTGCTGTTGGGGACAGTGGCCATCTTAATGGCGCTGGGGTATTCCATAAATACCTTAACCATGTTTGCGATGGTGTTGGCCATTGGCCTATTGGTGGACGATGCCATTGTGGTTGTGGAAGGGGTAGAGCGGATCATGGCGGAGGAAAACCTTGAACCTTTGCCGGCGACTCGCAAAGCGATGAAGGAGCTGTCTGGCGCTTTGGTTGGCATTGGCTTGGTGCTCTGTGCGGTGTTTGTGCCAATGGCGTTTTTTGGCGGTACAACCGGCATTATTTATCGTCAGTTTTCGGTCACCATTGTGGCGGCGGTCGGGCTGTCTATTTTGGTGGCGCTGATCTTAACCCCTACACTATGCATTGAATTAATGCAGCACAAACCGCATGCAACAACCGGTTTTTTTGGGTGGTTTAATCGCACCTTTGAACGTATTACCAACGGTTATTTGGTGGGCGTGAAATGGCTGACACAGCGGGTAAAACGGTCATTGCTTATTTATCTTTGCTGCTCGGTGTTAGCGGGTTGGGTCATGGTGCAGCTGCCAACGGGTTTTTTGCCGGAAGAGGACCAAGGGATCATGATGGGCATGGTGGCGCTGCCAGCGGGCGCCACCCAAGATCAAACCGCAGCGGTGCTCAGCCAAATTGAGCAACATTTATTGACGAAAGAAACCGCTGCGGTTGAATCCATTTTTGCGGTGGCGGGTTTTAGTTTTGCGGGCTCTTCAGCCAATGCGGGCATGCTGTTTTTAAAGCTGCAACCTTGGGCTGACCGAACCGCGCCCGATCTGCAGATCAATGCCATTATGGGGCGCATCCAAGGCTTTTTATTTAGCATTAAAGAGGCGCTTGGGTATGTGTTTATCCCGCCGGCAATCATCGAGTTAGGTAATGCCAATGGCTTTGATATGTACTTGCAAGATCAAGGCAATGTGGGCGAGGCCATCTTAACCGAAGCCACCAATACCTTATTGCAAAAAGCCGCCCAGAATCCGCTGCTTTCTGGGGTTCGGCTCAATGGCTTGGTGGACACACCGCAATTTGTGGTGGATGTGGATAAGCGCAAAGCCGAAGCCTTGGGAGTCAGTATTGCTGATGTGAACAGCAATTTGGCCACGGCTTTTGGCAGTGCCTATGTGAATGATTTTGTTGATAACGGCCGCATTCAAAAAGTGTATGTGCAAGCCGATGCGCCGTATCGGATGGGGCCGGAACAATTAAACGAGTGGTATTTGCGTAACAGCAGCAACCAAATGGTGCCACTCTCTGCCATTATTAGCACCCGTTGGGATTTTGGCTCGCCACAGTTACAGCGCTATAACGGGGTGCTGGCCACCAATATCCAAGGCTCGGCAGCTGCGCATGTCAGTTCGGGCGATGCCATGGTGGCGATAGAGCAAATTGCCGCGCAATTACCAACGGGGATCACCATGGCGTGGACGGGTATGAGCCTGCAGGAGCGGGAGTCTGGTAATCAAGCCCCCATGTTGTATGCGTTATCCATTTTGGTGGTGTTTTTATGTTTAGCGGCCTTGTATGAAAGTTGGTCGGTGCCTTTTTCGGTGATTTTAGTGGTGCCGCTTGGGGTGCTTGGGGCGGTGTTGGCAACGCATCTTGTTGGCTTAAATAATGACATCTATTTCAAAGTGGGCCTATTAACAACGGTGGGCTTATCGTCGAAAAACGCCATTATGATTGTGGAGTTTGCTAAGCAATACCACGATGCGGGAGAAACCATTTTAAACTCCGCTTGGCATGCAGCCAAAGTACGTTTACGTCCCATCATTATGACTTCACTCGCCTTTGGTTTTGGCGTTTTGCCATTAGCGTTAGCCAGTGGTGCGGGCTCTGGTGCTCAAAATGCGGTGGG
>JAWXTX010000125.1:0-7310 GCA_044433165.1 Ferrimonas sp.
CAAGTGCTTTGGTTATAACAGCCTCGGCATTGGTGTTCACAACCCGCCACAAATAATGTGCAGCGGGTACCTGGGCCATTTACCACATCAACCGAATAATATTGGTGGTAATTCATCGGCATAGCTCCCATCCCTTTGTGGCTAACGCTGAAGTAAAAACCAAAAACGCATCAGCCAAAATGCTTCACTCGACGTTTTACTTCTTCTTGCTTACCCGCGTTAAAAGGCCGCGCATCTGGGCTACCTAAATAACCACACACTCGGCGTGTTACCGATACTTTGTTGGGATCACTGTTACCGCAATTGGGGCAAACAAAGCCTTTACTGGTGCAATCAAACTCACCGGTATAGTGGCAGACATAGCACTCATCAATCGGGGTATTGGTGCCGTAATAAGGCACTCGGTCGTAGGCGTAATCCCAAACGTTTTCCAACGCCTCTAAATTGTGCTGCATGTTGGGGTATTCCCCATAACTAATGAAGCCACCGGAGGTTATCTGCGGATACGCCATTTCAAAATCAATTTTGTCGTAAGGGTTCACCCGCTTCTCCACATCCAAATGGAAGCTATTGGTGTAATAGCCTTTGGATGTCACCTGCTCAATCACCCCAAACGCTTGGGTATCCAATTTACAAAAACGGGTGCAGAGGTTTTCACTGGGGGTCGAATATAAGCTAAAGCCGTAGCCGGTTTCCGCTTTCCAAGCGTCTACGGCTGCGCGCATATGACAGACGACATTCAACGCCTCTTGTTGCAGCGCGGCATCGTCGTAAATGTGTTTATCTGCACCGAATAACGCCTTAATGGTTTCATGCAGCCCAATGTAGCCAAGCGAAATCGACGCGCGCCCATTTTTAAAGATGGTGGCGATGTCATCGTCTGGTTGCAGGCGCACCCCACATGCCCCTTCTTGATAAAGAATGGGCGCAACACGGGCTTTCACCCCTTCTAGGCGCTCGATACGGGTCATCAAGGCTTGGCGGCTCAACTGCAAGCGGCTGTCTAAAATTTGATAAAAGCGGCTTACCGAGCCTTTGGCTTCTAAGGCAATGCGCGGCAAATTTATCGATACCACACCAAGGTTATTGCGGCCATCATGCTGCAACTGGCCATGCTCTTCGTATGCGTTTAAAAAAGAGCGGCACCCCATGGGGTTTTTGAAAGAACCGGTAGCTTTTATAATTTGATCGTAGCTTAAAATATCGGGATACATCCGTTTGGATGCGCATTCCAACGCCAGTTGCTTAATATCGTAATTCGGATCTTGTGGGGTTAAATTGTGGCCCCGTTGTAACGCGAAAACCAGTTTCGGGAAAACGGCGGTTTTGCGGTTTTTGCCCAAACCAGCAATGCGATTTTTTAAGATAGACTGTTGAATTAAACGCGCTTGCCACGTAGTACCAAGCCCAAAACCAAAGGTAACAAAAGGGGTTTGGCCATTGGCAGTATGCAGTGTGTTTACCTCATACTCCAACGATTGAAAGGCGTCGTAACACTCTTTGTCGGTGCGGCTGCGGGCATACCGTTCTGCATCGGCAATGTCCCATTCTTGCGCAACGGCAAAATGCTTCTTAAAACTGGCCTCAACGTACGGTGCTAATACTTCATCAATGCGATTGATGGTGGTGCCGCCATAGATATGCGAAGCCACTTGCGCAATGATCTGCGCCGTCACCGCCGTGGCTGTCGAGATGGATTTTGGCGTGTCAATTTCCGCATTCCCCATCTTAAAGCCAGCGGTGAGCATCCCTTCCAAATCAATTAACATACAGTTAAACATGGGAAAGAATGGCGCATAATCTAAATCATGGTAATGAATTTCACCGCGCTCGTGGGCTTGCACAATTTCTCGGGGCAAGATGTGCCGACAAGCATAATGTTTAGCCACAATGCCGGCTAAGAGATCCCGCTGAGTTGGAATGACTTTCGCGTCTTTATTGGCGTTTTCGTTAAGGAGATCGTGGTTGCTTTGTTCAACTAACCCTTGGATCTCTTGATTTAAGTGGCTGCTGCGTTCGCGGGCCACATCACGATCGTGACGATACTCAATATAGGCTCGCGCTAAGGCTTTATAAGGCCCTTCCATTAACTGCATTTCAACCGCATTTTGAATCGCATCAATGCGCACTTCGGTTTGATCAGCCAGTTGCTCTGCAACTGCGTCAGCCACCTGCTGAGCATACGTTTGATCTTCACATTGAACGTTACGCGCGGCACCTTCTACGGCAAGGCAAATTCGTGCTCGATCAAACGGCAAGCGGGTTCCATCCCGTTTAATAACAACTGGCATTATCCATGACTCCTGTAGGAAAAAAACACTAAATGTGGTAGCTAGAGTGGAAGGTGACACCCATATATAGAAACATCATACATAGCTTCGAACCATCGAACTTCGACCGAAATCAATATCTGTAAGAGTTTCTAAAGATGCGCAAAGAAGCGATTTAATCCATAAATACTAAGCGGAATGGTTACGTAGGGACAAAGGTAATCGTTGGTTCTTTGGAATAGATCACCGCTTGATAAGATCAATCTTGATTTGAAAAAAACCGCCCTTTTTTAAGAAAAAATCACTGTTTTTCTGACGCGGATAAACAGTGATGATTTCTTCAACAAAAAGAGGCAGAAAAAGAATTATTGCACTTGCACTCCGAGAAGTTCGAACAGCGTCACAGCAAGTGAGGTATTGTTTTGCATGCCGGCAAAACGGTTTGCCCCTACTCCATAAGCCAGTACTGGAACGTCCACAGCAGTATGCCCAGCACTGGTCCAACCGGTGTCACTTTGAGCGGCCACAATGCGGGCAATATATTGGCTCAAGGCATTGCTATCCTGAGCTTGAATGCGCCGCTCTATCCCCTCTATCTGCTGCGTGCTTAACTCAAAATCAACCCATTGATGCCACGCTTGAACCAGTAGGCGGCGACTGATGGGTTGAGACGCCTGTTCAGCACTGGCAAGCAGCGCCTGCGCGATGGTGTTGGCGGTGCCGGAAACTTTGGCCACTTCGGCGGGTCGCCATTGGTACTGCCCCATTGAGCCAAGGCTTAAACCACCGGTTTCGTGATCCGCAGTGATCAACAGCAAGGTATCTGGATGGGCGTCTACATAGGCTTTAGCAACGGCAACCGCTTCGGCAAAGTCCTGCATTTCAGCTAAGGCGCAGGCAATATCATTGGCATGACCGCACCAATCGATCATGCTGGCTTCAGCCATCATCACAAAACCGTTAGGCTCAGCACTTGCGAGCATTAAGGCTTTATCGAGCATCAAGCCCAGCCTATCGGTTCGTTGGGCATCCAGTGCAAAGGGTAAGGCAACGTCCGCCAGCAAAGCGACCGCAGGTAATTGGCTAAGTTGAGCCAATTGTGGCCAGTCTAAAGCGAGGCTTATCCCCTGTTGCTGCCACTGCTGATGCTGTGCTTCTGTAAAGTACTGACGGCCGCCGCCAATCAATATATCCACCTCACCGGCCGTCAGTGCGGTGGCTATCTGATCGGCGATGGGCTGATAAGCTCGACGTGAGGCATGGTGGGTTAAAAAACTGGCCGGCGTGGCGTGGTTTATCTGAGAGGTTGTGACAACGCCAACGGCCTTACCCTTGGCCTTGGCATGTGCTAGCAGCCCTGTGAGCCGTTCACCATCCGGATTTTGGCCAACCATGCCATTACGGGTTTTGATGCCACTTGCCAGCGCCGTCGCCGCGGCCGCAGAATCGGTCACTAAGGTGTCGTCATCTGGGTATGTCATCGCGCTACCAACCCAAAGTGTGTCTAACAGGGTTGGTTCTACGGGGATCTGCGCGTTGCTTGCGTGCGCATACCGATGCGCACTGAGGTAGGCCGGCCCCATGCCATCGGCAATCATAAAAATAATATTACGGGGTATGGGGGATTCAGTCGCCCATAACGGCGTGATTACGCTTAGCATTAAGCCGCCAATTAAAAACCTTTTCATATTAATGCCTCAATCCATGAGTTCAGTGCGTTTGTTCTTTGTAACAGCCAATCGCTGATTTTAAGCGTGCTAATCGCGTCTAAAATTTGGCACACATTCACCGCTGCAACCTAACAGGACGCGTACGATCATGCCATTGATTTTATGGCGCGATTCAACCCTTATTGAGACTTAATGAGACGACATGACTCAACCTTTTATTCAAACCGTGCAATGTCACGGCGATGCTTACTTTGTGGGTGATATTCATGGCGAATACCACCAATTAATGCGGGCATTAGCGCATTTAGGATTTGATGCCGAACGGGGTGATCTCCTCTTTAGTGTTGGCGATATTATCGATCGCGGCCATTACAGTGTGCGCTGTTTAGAATTGCTTGAAAAACCTTGGTTTTATGCCGTAAAAGGCAACCATGAAGCCATGATGATCGCCAGCCTACAAGGGGATTTGGAGATGCAGCAAATCTGGCAGCGTGCCGGCGGAGACTGGTACCAACAACTCAAAGCGGATCAACAACTGCGCTTAAAGCAACGTTTTTTGCCTATGTTAGAGGCGTTGCCCATCGCTCTAGAAATCAACCTTGATAAAGATGATTTAACGCTTGCGGTTATCCATGCCGATCTGCCCGTTGAAGACTGGCAATCATTTAAACAACAGCCCAATTTAGATGAAACTCAACTCGCCACTTGCTTGTGGTCGCGTGCCACTTTAAAAGCCATGGAGCATGGTCGCTATCCCAGTCGGATTGCCGGCGTAGATGCATTAATTATGGGGCATACCCCAATGCCGATGTTTCGAGGTCATGGCAATCGAGTTTGGCTAGATACTGGCGCAGGCTACCCAAATGGCAATTTATCGGTGCTTTCCGCTCGCCATATTGTTCATCTGTTACTTCGCTAGTGTCTAGCCAACATGAATAAGATAACGGCTTTAGGGTGAACCATTGATGCGAACTATAACGGGGCGATTCGCTTCTGATTCAAAAGCGAGTACACTTGTACGCTGAAATGACTTTTTTGAACACGCAAGGACCCCCTCGTATGAGCGTCACTCATTACAGCGTAAAGGAAGAGCTCGCCAATGCCATCAGCCATGGTGTCGGCACCGCTGCGGCTATTATTGGCGTCGTATTGATGTTGGTAAAAGGCATGCCCAACCTTACTCCTGCTGAAATCGCTGCCATCAGTATTTATGGTGCGTCGCTTATTTTAATGTTCTTAAGCAGCACCTTGTACCACAGTATTACTGCCGTAAAAGCCAAAGCCATATTAAAACGCATTGATCACTGTTCTATTTATCTACTTATTGCGGGTAGTTACACCCCTTTTATGTATATCGCGCTCAATGATAAGTTTGGCCACGGATTATTGGCACTGATCTGGGCGTTGGCATTAGTTGGGGTGTTATTTAAGGCCTTTTTTATCAGCCGCTTTAAACGTTTTGCCTTGGGATCTTACCTATTATTAGGCTGGGCGAGCCTCATTGTTATTTGGCAGCTTTATCGGGTATTGCCGATTCAAGGCTTCGCGTTATTGCTTATTGGGGGTCTATTTTATAGCGTGGGCACCATCTTTTATGCCATTAAATCTCAACCTTATTTCCATGCTATTTGGCATCTGTTTGTGCTTGCTGGAGCCGCTTGCCATTGCATTGCGATTGCGCTTTTTGTCATTCCATAATCTAAACTACCCCAACAAGGAAACACCGCGCCAACTAAATTGCTATCTTTTTGCAACCGAAAACCAACAGAAGTGTGGTGAGGATGACGAAGTTTTGCTGTTAGATTGATCTAACGCTTGAAAAATGAATGTTTTTTCTCGCATTCTCAGCATTGATATGCGAACCTTGCCGTCGCGCAATTGCCGACAATCTCGAGATTGAGCCGCGCGACAGTTAATAATATGAGTAATCGCTTTATCGCGTATTTACTCTTTAGGAGATGATATGAAAATTAAATTAGTTGCTGCTGCTGCTCTGAGCACCATGCTGATGGGTTGTGCGAGCACTGAACTGTGTGAAAACATCGAAGCACTGAACACCAAAGTAGACTCTTTGGCTACCCAAGTTGGTGCTATGCAAGCGCAAAACGACGCTATCGCAGCTGACGTTCAAGCCGCTAAAAACGCAGCTATGGACGCTCAAGACGAAGCAGCTCGCGCTAACGCTCGTATCGATGCAATGGCTACTGACTACCGTAAAAAGTAATCAGTCACCATACAAAAAAGGCTCCTTCTGGAGCCTTTTTTGTTGCTGTTATTAATTAATTTTCTTTGGCATTCCCAATTGCTCATTCAATGCTTGTTGCAATCGAGTGGGATCAGTTTCCACTTGAGCGAGTTTTTGCTCTATGGTTTCAGAAAAAAGTAACTCTTTATCTTCGCGGCTTAATTCCACATCCATCGACAGCGGTTCATGCACTTCAATTAACCAACCATCGCGCTCTTGAGCTACTTTAATTGGCTCATTAATGATCCGTACCGGCTCGCCTACGCGCACTAAATCATATAACTCTTCGATGTCACTCGGACGCAAGCGAATACAGCCGGCACTGACTCGCATGCCAATACCAAACTCTTGATTGGTACCATGAATTAAATATTCACCGTTACCAAATCCTAACCGCATGGCTCGATGACCTAATGGGTTATCTGGTCCCGCAGGCACAACTTGCGGTAAAGCTTCACCATTTTCTTCTAACCATTTTTTACGGGTTGTCGCGGTTGGTGTCCAAGTTGGATCTTTACGCATCTGGCTAATTCGAGTGGTGCCTAATGGCGTTTCCCGACCAATAACGCCAATACCAATGGGATAGACGTAAATACGTTTATGTGCATTATCAAAATAATAAAGCCGCAGCTCCGCAATATTAATCACAATCCCTTGACGAGGGACGTCAGGTAATAACATCTGTGATGGCAGAGTTAATACCGTACCTGCAGCGGGCAATAATGGATCGGCTTCAGGATTTGCGGCTGAAATAGCTAAAAAACCCATTTGATAAAGCTGTGCAATTTGATCAAGGGTTTGCCCTTCTTCCACGCGATGCTCCATGGGAAAGCCTATCAAACGGCTCTCACCATAAGGTGCTGAATAGATCGCCGCCTGTGCGGGCCCACTCAATAATGTGGCCAACGACATCATTACAGGCGTAAGCATTTTCGATTGCAGTAATGCTTTGTTACTACCGTTCACACGTATTACTCCACATGGATTCAAGGTTAAGCATATCATGCTTAATGCGCGAGGGAATACGTTTCCAGCACGCCTCTGGTTGCGGTTTTAGGCAATATATAACAAAGGCCAACCTTTCGATTAGCCTTTATTAATCTGTCACTTAATTTAACCTGTGTG
>JAWXTX010000126.1:0-7247 GCA_044433165.1 Ferrimonas sp.
ATAACGGGGGTGCCAACGGGGGCAACGTAATCGGTGCCGTTATGAGGACGGATCAACCCCGTTACTGGATGTAAGCGGCGTGGATTAAAATTACTGGAAACGTAGTTAAATAAAATGGGCGCTCTTAAAAACGCCTTTTTCATGGCTTCACCTTCCGCACTGTAATAATTGCCATCACTATGGCGAATGGCGCGAAAACGTTTATCCCCATTAATAAATTCCGCCGCTAAAATATCGCCTTCACTTAAATATTCCCCATCCAAGTAGTTATCTTGCCAAAGCACCGCAAAGCGGTCGCCTTGGCGAATATCGAGGGCAAAATCCACGTCCCAGCCAAAAATTCGCGCCAATTGCATAATGGTGTTGGCGGTTAACCCTGCTTGGCTGGCTGCATTCCAAAAATTACTGCTAATGGTGGCTTGGGCGTAGCGCTGGCGGGTTTGCAGCTGTGATTGCTTGCGCCTGCTTTGAAAGCCTTGAGCAGTGGCTTCGATTAACAGGCTCTCGGCCGGTGAAATTTGGTAATGCAATTGCTGCAATTGGCCATCGGCGAGCCCTAGGCGGATCACCTGTTTGGGTTGCAACTGCGCGAGGGCATTATTAACTTGGGGTAACTGGGTGAGCCGCTGTAATTGAGCGGCAGGCAGCCCCGCTTGTTCAAATAAACGGGCGAGACTATCGCCTTGAGCAATAATAAACTCTTGCCAGTCTAACTGGATCTCTGCAGGCGATTGCGCCGGATTGCTGCGCTTTGATGCCAAGGCGTGCTGGGGCAAGGGTAGGGGAATTAACTGATGCAAAGGCAAACGATTGGGATCATTGGCAGGAATGAGCGCGTTAGGGCTGGGCAGCCAGAGACCGGCGCACATGGCAAGGCCCACTAGGCGAATGCCCCATTGATGCCACGTGGGCAAAGTGCCCAGTGTGTGAGGTATGCGTTTGGCAAAGTCGATCATCCGTGATCTTCACTGTCTTCGTTGCTATTGGAGGTAAGTCATGCCATCTCAATGGGTCGGACTGTGCCATTATCCCTATGGCTATCAATCGATTAAACAAGATACACGCTGCTAAGTACAGGCTCGACCGCATCGAGCTTAAAGTGTTTTTATCATTTTATTAACCTCTGTTGTATCGGCACTAAGACAAAAGTAAAAAATTGATTGAACTGTGACCTTAACCGTGAGCCAAAGCCGGAATTGGGCGCTTTCCTGCATTGGTAAACCTTGATTTGCGTGCCTCTGCCGTTAACATGATCGGCTTTGTAAATAGATGCAAAACCCTGTGGAGACAGTGATGACTGATTTGGATAAGGCATTGGCCGAAATCCGCCGTGGCACCGATGAAATTCTGGTTGAAGAAGAGTTGGTTGCTAAGCTGAAATTGGGCCGCCCATTGCGGGTAAAACTGGGCGCAGATCCCACTGCTCCAGACATCCACTTAGGTCACACCGTGATCTTAAATAAATTACGTCAGTTTCAAGAGTTGGGGCACGAAGTCATTTTTTTGATTGGTGATTTCACGGGCATGGTTGGCGATCCAACTGGGAAAAACAGCACCCGCCCACCACTCACCAAAGAGCAGGTACTCAAAAACGCCGAAACCTACAAAGAACAGGTTTATAAAATTCTCGATCCCGCTAAAACGCGCATTGAGTTTAACTCCAGTTGGTTGGCTGAGTTGGGCGCGGAAGGCATGTTGCGTTTGGCGTCGCAGCAAACGGTTGCTCGTATGCTTGAGCGTGATGATTTTAAAAAACGTTATGCTGGCGGCCAATCAATAGCGATCCATGAATTTATGTATCCGTTGCTGCAAGGCTACGATTCGGTTGCGCTGGAAGCCGACATTGAATTGGGCGGTACCGACCAAAAATTCAATTTGCTGATGGGGCGAGAGCTGCAAAAAGCGGCCGGACAAGAGCGCCAAGTGGTGATCACCATGCCGTTGCTGGTGGGGCTGGATGGCGTGAAAAAAATGTCGAAGTCCGCCAACAACTACATTGGTGTTGCGGATGCACCCAACGAGATGTTTGGTAAGATCATGTCGGTTTCTGACGAGCTGATGTGGGATTACTACACTCTGTTGTCGTTTAAGCCACTGGCTCATGTTGAGCAGCTGCAAGTGGAGATCGCCGCGGGTGCCAACCCTCGGGATGCCAAAATTGCACTGGCCAAAGAGATCATCGCCCGTTTCCACAGCGAGGCTGAAGCCGAAGCCGCCCACGAAGATTTTATTCAGCGTTTTGCTAAAAAGCAGATCCCCGATGAGATGCCCGAGTTCAGCTTTGACGTTGGCATGGCGTTAACCAACATGCTGAAAGAAGCGCAGCTGGTAACCACCACCTCGGATGCCATGCGGATGATCCGCCAAGGCGCAGTAAAAATTGATGGCGATAAAGTGGAAGACACCAAGCTGGTACCAACCGCTGGCACCGCCGTGTATCAAGTGGGTAAGCGTAAATTTGCCCGTATCACCCTTGGTTAAATAAGGGCAAGCATAAATATAAATACTGCCTCGTTTTGGCCTGAGCCAAAGCGGGGTTTTTTATGCTTGAACCTGAATTCAACGCCAAAGTGCAACGTTCGCTTAAGCAGCCCGACAGTCTTTCGAGCACTGCTTTGGGCTGCTTGAAATTAAGGTGTTTTCTTGGTTGTTTTTAAACGATTTGGCGCTTGTTCTCTCTCATTATCCGTCAGTGTTCGTGGGTCTGCCCCCTTCGGGATGCATTGGCGCAGTAACTCATTGAAATTCTCATTCAGCCTGCGCTCCCATAAGGGATCAGGATGAGCAGCATAAAAATCAGCGCCTAACGTTTTTGCTATGGCTTTGTGCTCTACAAACGCCAAACCGTTATCAGCGGTGATGGTGATGCTCCGATCCTCCTAGCGATTGGTGCCTGTGGCAGTTCACAAACGAATAGGGCAGCAATTTGCTACCGTTGGTTTTCACGCAACGGTTGGTCGTTCATGGTATTCACGCTTTGATGTTGGCGATGAGAAGCGTACCACTGCCTGCAGTTGGCTCCCTCCCTCTCCGGTTTAATCGTGAACGTTGCACCTATTATCTGAATTCAGGTGTATTTGTTTTAACATTTTTGTGATGAAGATCAAGAAATTCGCATGACACTTGCAGAATAAACTCATGCTGTATACTTTTAGAAGGCATGGAGGCTCTCTTAGAAACGACACCCATGTTAAATCTGATGGCAACTTTTAGTGCGTTTGGATTTTCTGACATGGTGCATTATAAGATATTGTTTATAAATCTTTTTTGGTGTTATAGCGTCTAAAGCCACACCCTGAAACAAAGGGATTAATACCAGCGTTGCTATCAGTAGCCAAAGAAGAAGTGTTAGTCTAAAGCCACACCCTGAAACAAAGGGATTAATACTGGACACCCGTACCGTCCTTACGGGCGGTCACTCTGGGTCTGAAACCTCACGCAGCAATAAAACGGCCTGCTCGCCCAATGCGCCAGTCATCAGGGATTTGAGCCTAAGAGCCGTAACATGAGGGCCACGGTTTAAGGTTGCTCTGGCCAAGTGCAATGCCCTCGTTTTTGCAATAGAAAGCCCCCTCGTTAAGGCCGAATTACATTGTTACCGCCGTTTTTTTGCTCCGGATGTTGGTTATTTCGGCAGTTGATCAGTAGGGCAGAAAAAAGTCCTTTACCTTTGCTGAGGCTCACTTATAATTCGAATCGTTCTCAAGGGGTATAGCTCCAATTGGTAGAGCACCGGATTCCAAATCCGGGTGTTGGCGGTTCGAGCCCGTCTACCCCTGCCATATAAAAAAACGGCTTAGCATTTCTGCTAAGCCGTTTTTTTATGCTTTTTCGGATCGAAAAGTATTTTTAGCCAAAGATACAATCAAACAATTGGCCGATCTTCGGGGCAATCTCGCTGCTTTTTATCACGCGGTTTGCGGTGATGGCACTCCAAGGCTGCGGATGTGTGGCTAAACCTCGCCGCGTCGAATAAAGCCGTATAAGCTGCTCCAATTGATTAATCCAATCGGGCATTGCGGCGATCCTTGGTAAATGTATACGCAGCCACTGCGATGCACACTTAACAACTGGTACACCTCCGCAAGCGTTGCTCTGGCAGGTAAACCGGGGATCACTTTGTGGCTTAATGGGCTGTGCTCATCACTAAAATTGTTGTGTAGGCTAATTAACACTTGCTGGCCATCTTTGGGCATTAAAAGCTGACTGTGGGGAGCGGCGGTTAATAGCGATAGCTGCTGATCCTGCTCGAGCCCTTCTTTTACGCAAATCAGATCGGAATTCATTAGTGCTATCACCCCCGTTTTGCTGATCTCACGCTCAACGGGGGGCTGGCGATAACCCAGTTGCATTACATCCAATTGCCGTAAAAATAAGGGTCGAGTACCAAAGCCAAGATTAGCCAATAAGAACGCCGGTATGGTTACCAACAAAAAGGGCAAAATTAAAGTGGCGTTGTTGGTGAGTTCGACCAGCGCTAATAATCCGGCAATGGGGGCGTTTAAACAGACGGCCATCATGGCCGTCATACTCATGGCGGTAAATAAACTCAGGTAATCGGTAATGCTTGGCATCAGTGGCGCAAACAGTAGGCAGCAAACGCCACCGAGCAGTGCGCCAATGCCATACATTGGGCCAATTAGTCCACCTGGGATCCCAAGCCCAATAGCGGCAATTGTGAGGGCGATTTTCGCACCAAGCAATAACGCCAGCACTTGCCAGCCAATACTTAATTGAACGGCCATGGCCACCACATGATGTTCGCCGCCCATCGCTTCTGGCACTACCATCCCAATGAATGCGGTGATCGCCCCTGCCGCCATTAAGCGCTGGCTCAAACTAAAGCGCCCTGTACTCAAGGCCGTTACCTTAATAAGCGCGGAGCTGAAGGCCGCAGCAACCACGCCCAAAATACCGCCAAAAAGCAGCAGTAGGGGATAATAGATTAAGGGCAGATCCGGCAAGGTGAGATGCGCATAGCGATGAATGTCGCCAAAATAGAGGCGGCTGCAAATTGCGGCAGTGATGGCGGCAATGGTAATGGGTAAAAAATAGTGCATTTTGTATTCACGCAGCACAACTTCTAATACAAAAACCACCCCCGCTAATGGCGTATTAAAAATGGCTGAGATCCCCGCTGCAATGCCACAGCAACTCAAAATTTTCATGGTGTTATCGGGGAGTTCCCCATATCGGGCAATCATGGTGGCAGCAATGGCGCCAATATGGACCGCAGGCCCTTCACGGCCGACAGAAAAGCCGCTAATGAGTGCCACCATCGCGGTAACAAATTGGTTTAAGCCAGAGCCAATTGGGATCCGACCGTAAAATTGATGCACCCGATGGATGACATAGGCAATGCCAGTGCGGCGATAATGAGCTCGGCTGAAGTGGATCATTAAGGCAATTAATAATGCGCCGCTGATGGGTAGAGCAATCCGCATGCTTTGGGAAAGCTGCTTAAAATCTTCGGCCCCACGCCACAGTAATTGCTGGGCGTGGCTGATGGACACTTCAAATAAAATGATAAGCGCACTGGCAATAAGGCCAACGAGCAAGCCCAACAAGCAAAGCGGCAAACTCAGCTGGGCTTGGGCAAGTTGAAACTTGTACTTAGCAATCATTCCACGGGCAATCGTTTACAGAGTATTCACCAAGCTTATCACAAGCATTTAACCTAAAATAAAATCAAACCAACATCTTAGAAAGCAAACTGAGCCATGTTTTTGGCCGATGCCCTACGCCGCAACAAGGGCAGTAACACCGCACCGAATGGGCGGCTGGTTATCGGCCGTTAAAGAGTGAATTGGGTCTATAGAGAACAACGCCCGCAGATAACTTGAACGCATTAGTCAGCTATTGGATAATTGCCGCAATTGATATGAGAGGTGTCCATGACTGCAGCCGTAGAACAGGCTTTGCCCATTGAATTTTCCGACGCCGCAGCGGCGAAGGTAAAAGCGCTGTTGCTTGAAGAAGAAAACCCAGAACTGAAACTGCGGGTGTACGTTACCGGCGGTGGTTGCTCAGGGTTTCAGTACGGATTTACCTTTGATGAAAAGGTAAACGAAGGCGATATGACGGTGGTGAAAAACGACGTCACTTTGTTGGTTGATCCTATGAGCCTGCAATACCTCATTGGTGGAGTAGTGGATTACACCGAAGGGTTAGAGGGCAGTCGCTTTTTTGTGAATAACCCCAACGCCACCACCACCTGTGGCTGCGGTGCCTCGTTTTCCGTATAACGAATGCGCTCATGCAGAAATGAAAACGCCCTCGTCATGAGGGCGTTTTTTGTATTGGCTGCTTGCTTAAACTGCCAGGTCTCAAACCATCGGGCATGTTGTGTTGGGCAGGGGAAATGGCCCAGTCCTTGCCCCGGAAGGGTTATATTTGGCCAAGCATCTCACTTTTTAGGCGGCCACTTACGGGTTTAGAGCCTAACCAGATCCCCAATAGAGCTTCTCTAAAGGCATCCCCTTCAATAGCGGTTAATGGTTGGCCATTTTTATGCAGTTCAACCGGTTGTCCGGGAAACGAGCGTATTTGAAAGCGATCGCCCTCGCTAATTGGGCCATCAAACGCCGCCATTAGGGTTTGAATTTTGGGCTTTAAATCAGCAAATTGCGCGCCTGCCGACTGCTGAAATCCCTCTTCAATGGTGGTTTTCATGTTTTCGCTGGTAATCAACCCAGAGAGAATATCCAGTTGGATCATGGCTGGTTGCTGGCCACTTAACATCGCCTCGGCTTGACCACTGCCATAAAGCGAAGCCACATACAGCTTCATAAAAAACTTAGTGCGAACGCCCGCACCTTGGTAATTAATCGACGTATTATCGATAATCGCTTGGTTTGGTAGCTCAACCCCAGCAATGGTTTTGGCCAAGACCGTACCGCAGAACAACAGTGCGCTGCAGCCAGTGATTAATGCGCGTTTCATGCCTATCTCCATGCGTAAAAAATAAAGGGCACCATCATAGGAAGGGGCGATCCTAGCATGACTCGCAATTGCAGTGGTCTGATAACCTAAGATCCCGCATCGCGATTAGATCCAGTTAAACATTACATTTAACTCGGTAGCGAACCGGTTGGTTTAGCGCTTTCCTTGTCTTAGCGGCACGCTTAATCGCCCCATTATCGCTTGAAAATCAACCTTGCAAGTGGGGTTGCTGTCGGCTTTAGTCGGCCACGATAAACCGAGCTGTCGTCTTGAAACTACGGCATCGGGGGGGGTTTTACGCGCCC
>JAWXTX010000127.1:0-7211 GCA_044433165.1 Ferrimonas sp.
ACATGGATTCAAGGTTAAGCATATCATGGCTTAATGCGCGAGGGAATACGTTTCCAGCACGCCTCTGGTTGCGGTTTTAGGCAATATATAACAAAGGCCAACCTTTCGATTAGCCTTTATTAATCTGTCACTTAATTTAACCTGTGTGCTTATAAAGGGGTCACCTGCACAGAGCACACTTTAAATTCAGGGATCAACGCGATGGGATCTAACGCTGTATTTGTCAGTACGTTCGCCGCGGCCTCAGCAAAGTGGAATGGCATAAATACCACTCCTGTCCGAATTCGCTTCGTCACAAATGCGGGCACTTCCAATGCTCCTCGCCGCGTTGTTAAGCGCAGCATTTGTCCATTGTTAATCGCTAACGCTTCCGCATCCGCCACCGAGATCATGACTAGCGGCTTAGCCAGCTCGTTCATCCCTTCAGTTTTCCGAGTCATGGTTCCCGTATGAAACTGAGCCAATTGCCGCCCAGTGGTAAAGGTGAATGGGTACTCTTGATCTGGCAGCTCAGCTGAAACCCGATGAGGCACGGCTGCAAACTCCGCTTTATCCCCTTTAATAAAGCGATCAATGTGCAAAATGGGGGTGCCTGGGTGCTGTTCATCAAAACAGGGCCACTGTAAACGCTCTGTTTCTGTACGTGCCCAGCTGATCCCACCATGGCTTGGCACTAATTGAGCAATCTCAGCGGTAATATCACTGACTTGCTGATAATCCCAATGAGCGCCCATGGCATTGGCCAGTTGTTGAATGATTTGCCAGTCTAAACGCGCTTCACCAGGCATTGCCAAGGCGGGTCGAACGCGCTGTACGCGCCGCTCGGTATTGGTAAAGTGGCCTTCTTTTTCAGCAAAGCTTGCGGCTGGCAACACAACATCCGCCATGGCGGCGGTTTCGGTCATAAAGATGTCTTGTACTACCAAGAAATCCAATGCCTTTAAGCCATCAATCACATGGTGCTGATCCGGATCGGACAGTACGGGGTTTTCCCCCATGACATACAATCCGTGCAATTCACCGGCGATTGCCGCTGGCAGCATCTCCGTTAACCGAAGCCCTGGCTTATCCGAGAGCGGCACGCCCCAGTGCTGTTCAAAACGCGCCATCGCTTCTGGATTTGGCAGTTTTTGGTAACCCGGTAAGTAATTTGGCAGTGCCGCCATATCGCAAGCGCCCTGCACGTTACTTTGACCACGCAGTGGATTAATGCCTCCCCCAGCGTTACCAATATTACCGGTCAGCAGTTGTAAATTAGCCAATGCCCGTACGTTATTGGTGCCATTGGAGTGCTGGGTGATCCCCATGGCATAGTAGATCCCCGTTGCCTTAGAATCCGCCAGCATCTGCGCCAGTGTCTGCAATTGCGCTGCGGGCACACCACACACTAATGCCGCATTCGCCACGTCATACTCTGGGCGCATCACTTCATCATAAAGGGCATCAAAGTTATCCACCCGCGCTGCAATATAAGCTTGATCATGCCAGTTGTTTTTAATCAATAACTGACACAGGGCGTTAATGAGCATGACATCGGTACCTGGTTGCTGTTGCAGGTACAGATCACTGTGGAATGCCATGTCGACTTTGATGGGATCAATCACCACTAACTTGGTGCCATGCTTAAGCGCTTGGCGAATGCGCGAGGCAATAACGGGATGCGAAGCGGCAGTATTGCTACCAATGAGGATCACTAATTCAGAATATTGCACCGATTCGATTGGGTTTGTCATCGAACCACTGCCCAGTGCTGGCTCAAGACCGGTTACTGTAGTGGCGTGACACAAACGCGCGCAGTGATCGACGTTATTATTACCAAAAACCGTACGAATGAACTTTTGAAACAGGTAATTATCTTCGTTAGTGGTTTTCGCGGAAGATAACCCCGCCAGCGCATTCGCACCATGCTGGGCTTTAATGGCGTTAAAGCGCTCAGCCACTCGCGTCAATGCCTCCTGCCATGAGGCGGGCTGCAATGCCCCATTCACACGAATGTATGGGGTAGTTAAGCGCTCTTTGGACTGCACAAAATCAAAACCAAAACGCCCTTTAACGCACAGCATGCCTTGGTTTACCGGCGAGTCTTCCACGCCACTGACCCGCACGATTTTGTTCGTTGGTTCATCAACGTGCAAGGTAATGGCGCAGCCAACCCCACAGTAAGTACAGATGGTATCCACTTGCTTGTAATTATCGGCAAGCCCATGCTGGCTGCCATTTTTTGCGGTAATGGCACCCACTGGGCAGGCTTGAACACAAGCGCCACACTGCACGCAATCCGAGTCCGCCAGTAGTACATCGCCAGCCACCACTACTCGTGCCCGAGTCCCGCTTGCAGCCAGACTTAAAATGTTATGCACGCCTTGGTCGCGACAAGCACTCACACATTGGCCACAGCCAATACAGCGGTTTCGATCTATACGCAAAAAGGGCGTGGACTCATCTAATTTAAACTTGCTGTAGTGATCATTGGCCAAATCGGCATCACTAATGCGGTATTCCGTGGCGTAATCGCGCAGCGAACAACTTTGGCTTTTTTGACACCCACACGCTAAGCAGCGAGCGGCTTCAGCCATGGCCAGATCACGCCCAAAGCCCGTTTCTACCTCGTTAAAGTTAAGCGCGCGTGCCGTCAAAGATAACTCGGGCATTTTGGCACGCAACGCTTCTGGGTAATCACCAAAATAACGGGTTTCAACGTCTTTTAAGCGGGCGGCTTTCTGGGCATTAAACTCCGGCTGCGCAACAACGATTTGACCTTCGTTAATGAACTTCAGCATCACATCAGCACAGCGCCGCCCTTCTCCGATGGCCTCAACGGCCGTCGCAGGCCCCAAACGAAAATCACCAATAGCAAACAAGTTTTGCCCAACAAAGAAGGTGTCATCCGCGGCATCAGCTGTACCCCAGCGGGTAAGAGGCACCGCCTCACCTAACCCAGCGGGATCGGGTTTTTGGCTTACCGCGGGGATCACGGTATCAAACTCATGCCACTGGTATTCACCCGTCGGCTCTGGGCTGCGACGGCCCGAGGCATCGGGTTCGCCTAAACGCAACATTTCCACTTTAACTTGGGTAACACGGCCATGCTCATCGGCCTTGTTTTCCACCGGTAACGCCAAGAACAGGAACTCGACCCCTTCAATTTCGGCATCGTGGATCTCAAACGGTTCTGCCGGCATATCGGCTTTAGTACGGCGGTAGATGATCGTGACTTGGGCACCGGTTCTTAACGCGGTACGAGCACAATCAATGGCGGTATTGCCGCCCCCGATAACGGCCACTTTTTTACCTAAACCGGTCTCTTTATTCAGGGCGTGATCCCGCAGGAAATCAACACCAAGCATCACGCCATCCAGATCAGAGCCTTGATAGTCCATCGCTACCGCTTGCGAGGCCCCAATCGCCAAACAAACGGCGTCATATTGCTGTTGCAGCTGCGCCAGCTCAACGTCTTGACCTAAACGGGTGTTGGTATGAATGCGCATACCCGCTCGGCACATCAATTCAATCTCTTGGCTTAAAATCGCCTTAGGTAAACGGTATTCAGGGATCCCATAACGCAGCCATCCCCCTGCTTCTGGCATCGCTTCAAACAGATCCACTTCACAGCCTTGATGGCTTAAAAAATAGCCGGCAGACAAACCTCCGGGACCGGCACCAATAATCGCCACACGTTTGCCATTAGCTGGCGCAATCGGCGCCAGACTGGGACAGGTTTGAGTGAGATCCAAATCCGCAGCATGGCGCTTTAACTGACGAATCGCCAAAGGCTGATCCACAAGGTTACGGCGGCACTCAGACTCACAGAATGCAGGGCAAACACGACCCACCGACAGCGGCAAAGGTAAGGTTAACTTAACGGTTTCGGTGGCTTTGATTTCATCGCCTTGAGCGATGTGAAATAGATAGCTCTGCACATCAACACCGGCCGGACAAGCGGTTTTACAAGGTGCTTCGCAATCGGCGTGGTGATCCGACAAGATGGCCGCTAAGGCAGCTCGGCGATGTTCTGTTAATGCCGGAGATTGGCTTACCACAGTAGCGGGGTGTTCAATGATGTATTCGCAGCTGCGTACTTGCTCCCCATTAACCTCAACCACACACAGATCACAAGGTGACTTCCCCTCGACATGGCTGTCAGCACATAACGACGGAATGGTAGCTCCTTGTGCCCGCGCCCAATCCAATAAACGCACCCCACTTGGGGCGGATATCAGCTGCGCATCCAGTGTGATTTCAATCATTTTACTCAGTCCATCGCCAGTAATAGTTAATTATGGCCAGCAGCATACCTAGGTCTGTCTATTCTTCTCACCCACAAGCCAACATATTCGTGATCAAACAGGCGTTTTGAGCAGAAATAAATGATAATAAATTGATTAAAACAGATGGATTCGATGGTGCATTCATCTGGCCCGACGGCAGTTAGCCTTTTGGGCCGTATTTATTCCATGCCTATGTGCTCTTTAGCATAATAAATGCTGACTGAATGATTTTCCCCCTTGGAAATACGTGAATCATCCCCATTTACTGAAACATGTTTTCGTATCAGCAGCAGCCTTAATGAGCGACCACCCAATCAACGAATTTAACGCCAACTGGAACCTCTCTTTTCATGAGAGCAGTGAAACTAATGACTTCGAGTTAAGCAATGCTCAGCCTCAGCACAATAAGACCCAAGTGCTACCGGCAATGATGTTGCAAAATCGCCCGTTTTTTCCTGAACAGATCATGCCGGTGTTAGTTAAAGGTGCGGAATGGGGATCGACCCTTAAAGCCGTAAAAGACAGCGAACATAAGTTAATGGTGCTGTTTCATACCAGCCAAACGGATCTGGCGCGCACCCCTGTCGATTTAGAACAGCTGGCGCAAACAGGTTGTGTGGTAAAGGTTCATAACATTGAAAAAAATGAAAACGGCAGCTTTCAATTTGTCGCCGAAGGGATAAAACGGGCAACCGTAACACGCTGGTTAACCGAAAGCGGCCCATATCTGGCTGAGCTGCACTACCCCAGTGATGAGCAAAACGAAGATGAAAGCAAAGAGATCAAAGCCTATGCCATCACCATCATTAAAACGTTAAAGCAGCTGCTGCCACTGAACCCACTTTATTCTGAAGAACTGAAACATTACTTAGAACGCTTTAGCCCCAATGAGCCAGCAGCGTTAACCGATTTCAGTGCGGCCATCACCAGTGCCAGTACCGCGGAATTGCAACAAGTGCTCGACACCATTAGTTTGCTGCCCCGCATTCAAAAGGTATTGGTACTGCTTAAAAAAGAGTTAGAGACCGCCAAGCTGCAAACCGCCATCTCTAAAAAAGTGCACCGCAAGATGGATAAGCGTGAACGCGAATTTATGCTGCGCGAACAGCTGAAAGTAATCCAACAAGAGCTGGGCGACGGCGGTGATGACAAAACCACTGAAATTGCAGAGTTTCGTCAGCGTATTGAAGGGCTAACACTGCCCGCGGCCGTTCAAAAACGTTTTAATGACGAAGTGAAGAAATTCATGGGGCTGGAAAGCGGCTCGCCAGAGTATGCGGTTTCTCGCAATTATTTAGACTGGCTGAGCCAAATCCCTTGGTCGAAATTCAGCCAAGACAGCCTTGATCTCACCCAAGCCCGAAAAATTTTAGATAAACACCACGATGGCATTAATGATGTGAAAGATCGCATCATCGAATTTTTGGCGGTCGGCAGCTACAAAGGGCTCAATGATGAGCACTTTATCGGCATTATTGACGGCTCCATCATTCTGTTGGTGGGGCCACCGGGAGTGGGTAAAACCTCTATTGGTAAGTCCATTGCCGATTGCTTAAACCGCCCGTTCTACCGCTTTAGCGTTGGGGGCATGCGCGATGAGGCCGAAATTAAAGGGCATCGCCGCACTTATATTGGCGCAATGCCCGGCAAACTGGCGCAAGGCTTAAAAGAATGTGGGGTGATGAATCCGGTGATCATGCTGGATGAGATCGACAAAATTGGCCAAAGCTACCAAGGTGATCCGGCTTCAGCGCTACTGGAAACCTTAGACCCAGAGCAAAACAGCGAATTTTTAGACCATTACTTGGATGTTCGAATGGACTTATCCAAAGTGCTCTTCGTCTGTACTGCTAATAGCCTAGACAGCATTCCAGGGCCACTGCTCGACCGCATGGAAACCATCCGTTTGTCGGGTTATTTAGCCGAAGAAAAATTGGCCATTGCCAAACACCATTTATGGCCGAAACAACTTAAAAAAGCCGGTTTAAAACGGGCTCAATTGCGGATCAGCGACGCGGCATTACGCTCGGTCATTGAAGGCTATGCCCGTGAGGCTGGCGTACGCTCTTTAGAAAAACAACTGGCGAAGTTAGTGCGCAAGTCCGTGGTAAAACTGCTGCAGACCGATGCCAGCAAGCTCAGTATTGGCCTAAAAGATATTGAAAGCATGCTCGGCTTAGCACGCTTTAAAGACGACCAACTGCTCAACGGCGTTGGCATTGTAACGGGGCTGGCTTGGACGTCCATGGGCGGCGCTACCCTGCCAGTTGAAGCACGCTTAATCCATCGCCAAAGCCGCAACTTAACGGTTTCAGGGCAACTGGGTAAGGTGATGAAAGAGTCCGCCACCATCGCCCATAATTTTATCAGTGGTTACCTTGCAGAGCTGGATAAACGCTTGCTCGATGCCGATGCCGATGCCGATGCCGATGCCCAGCACTATTTTGATAACGCCTTTGTTCATCTGCACGTTCCCGATGGCGCCACCCCAAAAGATGGCCCAAGTGCGGGGATCACCATGGCAACCGCCCTGTTATCTCTGGCACTCAATAAAGCACCTAGCCGTGGTTTTGCCATGACCGGTGAGCTAAGCCTAACGGGGCAAGTGATGCCCGTTGGGGGCATTCGAGAAAAAGTGATCTCGGCCAAACGGCAAAAAATCCAGCAAGTGATTTTACCCGAAGCCAATCGCAGCGACTTTAATGAGTTACCTGATTACATTAAAGAGGGGCTCCAAGTACATTTTGCTTCGGTCTACCAAGATGTCGCCAACTTAATGTTTGAAAACCATTCGTAATAAAAGCCACGGCAGCCTAAGGCTGCCGTGGCTTTTTGGGCGTAATCCCTTTATACGGAATCTGGTTTAACCAAGCCAAAATGCAGATAAGTGCGATCGGACACCATCCGCCCTCTGGGCGTACGCTGCAAAAAACCTTGTTGAAT
>JAWXTX010000128.1:0-7207 GCA_044433165.1 Ferrimonas sp.
TTGGCGATCAAGTCATGCCAAGCATCCACATGGAAACCGAACACGAATTTTACGACTATCAAGCCAAATACCACTCCAGTACAACGAAATATCACTGCCCTGCAGATTTATCTACTGCCGATGAGCAAGCGTTAAGACAATTGGCGAAGCACGCTTTCGACTCATTGGGGTGTCAAGGTTGGGGGCGTGTTGACGTTATGCGCAACCCCAAGGGCGAGTGGCAATTGCTGGAAGTGAATACCGTACCAGGTATGACCGAAACCTCCTTGGTACCTAAAGCTGCCCGTGAAGCAGGGTTTAGCTTTGATGATTTGGTGTTAAATGTGTTAGCGCTGAGCCGTTGAAGCCATGGTGAGGACGGGGCAATACCCTCGATGGGAGTTATGGCTTGGAAGCAGCCTATTAATGCTGCTTCTTGGCGGTCTGGGTTATGGCGCATTGCAGCTTCAGTATTTGGCTCAGGACGCCAACCGTGTACCAATTCGTGAATTGGTGCTGCTGGGTGAGCGCCAGCTTACCCATGAAGAGGATGTTGCCCATGCTATTGAATCATTGGGTTACCACTCATTACTGAATATTGATGTGATTGAGCTAAGCCAACGGATTGAAGCGTTGCCATGGATTGATAAAGCCGCAGTGCGGCGTGAATGGCCGAATCGAATTCAAGTGATGGTGGAGGAACATCAGCCATTAGCCCGATGGGGAGACAATGGATACTTGAATCAACGGCTTGATTCTTTTATTGCCCCTCAACTTGAGGCCTTAGCGGCGCTACCTAGATTGTCTGGTCCGGTCGGTACAGAAGAAAAAGTGTGGCAAATGTGGCAGCAACTGGTGGAAATACTGGCGTTCAACGGCTATCAAGGGCAAGATCTAAAATTGACCCCTCGCCATGCATGGACTCTACGGCTAGATAACGGTATCGAGCTGGTGTTGGGACGTAGCGATACCGAAGCTCGTTTGCAACGTTTTCTGACGGCGTGGCCCCAAGTTTCTAACACCAAGAACAGGGCTGCTCGCATCGATTTACGTTATGACACTGGCTTTGCCGTACAATGGCAGGAATGAAGAACTATGACTAATAATTACGCTGGTAACGTCGTCATTGGCCTAGACGTTGGCACCGCACAAACCTTTGCTGTTATTGGTGAAATATTACCCAATGGCGAAGTCAACGTCATTGGAGTAGGCAGCCAACCCTCGCGAGGTATGGATAAGGGCGGCGTTAACGATCTGGACTCCGTGAGTCGTAGTATCGAGTTGGCCTTGAATCAAGCGGCTTCGCTTGCAGATTGCACTGTTTCTTCCGTGTATTTGAGTATTTCAGGGCGCCATATTCACAGCCAAAATGAAAAAGGCATGGTGTCAATTGATGGCCCTGAAGTAACCCAAGAAGATCTGGAACATGTTATTCACACCGCACGTTCGGTTAAAATTCCAACAGAGCGGCAGATCTTACATGTACTCCCTCAAGAATACATTATAGATGAGTTAGAAGGCATCAAAAGTCCCGTCGGCATGTCGGGAGTAAGGATGGAAGCCAATGTACATATGGTGACCTGTGCCGCCGATTGGGCCCGCAACCTTACTAAGTGTGTTGAGCGTTGTGGTGCGAGGGTTGATAGTCTCGTTTTTGCGGGCATTGCCTCAGCCGATGCCGTATTAACTGTCGATGAAAAGGCACTGGGTGTGTGTGTGATTGACATCGGTGCAGGCACGGCCGATTTGGCCATTTATACCGGTGGTGTCTTACGTCATTGTGCTGTGTTACCTGTTGCGGGTAATCAGGTGACCAATGACATTGCCAAAATCTTCCGGACGCCATTGAGTCATGCCGAGCAGATAAAAATGAATTACGCCTGTGCGCGGGCCGCACTGGTTGCTCAGGATGAAAGCATTGAAGTGCCTTCGGTGGGCGGTCGGCCGGCACGTACTATGTCGCGTCAAACCTTGGCCGAGGTCATTGAACCTCGTTATCAAGAAATGTTTGAAATGATGGCGCAAGAATTGCGTCAAAGTGGTTTTGAAGAGCAAGTGTCGGCCGGTATTGTTTTAACCGGTGGTACCGCGCAAACCGAAGGTGCCGAAACGGTTGCCGAAGAAATTTTCAATATGCCGGTGCGAGTCGCAGCGCCCATACCGGTAAAAGGGATGCATCAACATGTAGCAGAACCGGGTTTTGCGACCGCAATTGGTTTGTTGCGTTTTGGGGTTGACCAACTGGATAAAAAAATGGAATCGCGCATTGAAGAGAGCGATTTCGGCCAGTCGTTGCGGCGCGCGCGCAACTGGCTTAAGGACCTATTTTAATTAAGTTTTGGACGCGGGCTGAACGGAGAAGAACATGTTTGAGTATGATGTAGTCGCCAATAATGGCAGTGCAGTAATTAAAGTGATAGGCGTGGGCGGTGGCGGCGGTAACGCCATCGAGCACATGGTGAGTGAAACCATTGATGGGGTGGAATTTATCTGTGCGAACACGGACTTACAAGCACTAAATAACTCCTCTGCATCTACTGTTATTCAGGTAGGTAAAGACATCACTAAAGGCTTAGGAGCCGGCGCCAATCCAGAAGTAGGCCGCCAAGCCGCTTTGGAAGATCGCGAAGCCATCCGCTCTGCATTGTCCGGTGCTGACATGGTGTTTATTGCCGCAGGCATGGGGGGCGGAACCGGAACTGGTGCTGCCCCTGTCGTGGCTGAAATTGCCAAAGAAGAAGGGATTTTAACCGTTGCTGTGGTAACCAAGCCCTTCTCTTTTGAAGGCAAAAAGCGCAGCTTTTATGCCGAACAAGGCACCGAACAGCTAGCGCAGCATGTGGACTCCTTAATTACCGTTCATAACGATAAGTTAATGAAAGTATTAGGTGGCCGCACCAGTCTTTTGGATGCCTTTAAAGCAGTAAATGGTGTTTTACTGGGCGCTGTGCAAGGCATTGCTGAGTTGATCACGTCTCCGGGGATCATCAATGTCGACTTTGCCGACGTGCGTACGGTTATGTCGGAAATGGGCAACGCCATGATGGGCTCTGGTGTTGCTTCTGGCGATAATCGCGCCGAAGAAGCTACGGAAGCGGCCATTGCCAGCCCATTATTGGAAGACATCGATTTATCTGGTGCCCGTGGGGTACTGGTGAGCGTGACTGCAAGCCTTGGGCTGACGTTGGAAGAGTTTGATTTTATCGGAAACCATGTAAACGATTACGTTAATCCATCCGACTCATCGGATGCCGTTACCGTGGTGATTGGTACCGTCTTGGATGAGTCCATGGGCGATGATTTGCGCGTCACCATTATTGCAACCGGCATTGGTTCTCAACGTAAGCCAGACATCCAACTTGTGGGGGCTAAAACGCCAGAAAAAGCCGAAGCCCCAAGCATGGTAAACAGCATGCCAATGCAACCGGCACAAACCGGTTATAGCCAAGCGGCTAAAACAAACGCCGATGTGATGCCTGGTTACGGCCACACTCAGAACTCTAATCTGGGTGCGCCAGCCAGCACAACCCATAGTGCACCGGCCGCCGCTAAGCCTAAAGCCCCAATCTCGGCTGAAAACATCTTGGATGTGCCTACGTTTTTACGTCGCCAAGCAGATTGATCTAATCGAGTAAAGAAACCGTCTTTTCTTTAACAAGCTTGGGCCATTGGCTCAGGCTATGGTAAAATGAGAAGATTGAATTACGAACGTAAGATGTAGGTAAGGAGCTGGCAAATGAGCAAGCAGATGACACTGCAGCGCCCGATCCAAGCGGCCGGAGTAGGATTGCACTCGGGTAATAAAGTGACAATGCGGATGAAGCCAGCCCCAGTGAATACTGGGATTGTGTTTCGTCGTATGGATCTTGAGCCCATGGTCGAACTGCCAGCTCGTGCGGAATTGGTTAAAGAAACCACACTTTGTACCGGTCTTAGCAATGAGCAAGGTGTAAAAGTTTTAACCATCGAGCATCTCATGGCAGCCATTGCTAGCTTGGGGATCGACAATGCCTACATTGAACTGGATGCACCAGAAGTGCCCATCATGGATGGGAGCGCTAATCCTTACCTGTTTTTACTGCAAAGTGCTGGTATTGCGGAGCAGTCCGCGTCCAAACAATACCTGCGCATTCGTAAAACAATTCGTGTAGAAGATGGCGATAAGTGGGCGGAATTCCGACCACATCATGGTTTTCGTTTGGATTTTTCCATCGATTTTAATCACCCTGAAATCAGCCGCAGCGCGCAACGGATGGTATTGGACTTTTCTGCTGAAAGTTTCAATCGTGAGATCAGTCGAGCCCGTACCTTTGGATTTATGAAAGACATTGAATTTTTACGTGCTAACAACCTGTGTTTGGGTGGCAGCATGGAAAATGCCATTGTCTTAGATGAGTACCGCATCTTAAACCCAGATGGCTTGCGTGATCCGGATGAGTTCGTAAAGCACAAAATTTTGGATGCCGTGGGCGATCTTTATTTGGCTGGCCATGCGATTTTGGGGGAATTCCGCGCCCACAAATCTGGCCACGCGTTAAATAATCAGCTTATCCGTGCCGTGTTAGCGGAAGCCAGTTGTTATGACATGGTGAGCTTTGCCGCCAAGCAAGATGTGCCAATGGATTACCTTGCACCAAGTTTCGCGTAATTAGCCCAAACGTTACGCGATACTTGAGAAAGAAAAGATTAAGAATCAGGCTGGCTACGCGTTGTTGTAGCCAGCCTTTTTATTTTCTGCGCCAGTTCACCATCCAGCCGTTCAGCTAACGCCAGCAAGTGCGCTTTGGCCACAGGTGATAGTGTTCGAGTTTGTTTTAGTGGTTTGGGAATAGTGTTGTGAGCCAGTGCTGGATTTATCTTAAACTCAATGCTCGATAAAGTTGGAAAGCCGTTTTTTCGCAGCGCCGATAAGATATCGAGCCGTTGATATTGCAATCGAGGTTGCCAGCTTGCAGAAAGCAGCTCAATGATGAGCGTCCCATTACGAATATTGGCGACACGAACATACGGATGTAATTCTGGTTCAAGAATTTCGAAAACCACTTGCTGTAATTGGGCAGTTTGTTGCCCATATAGCTGAATTTTAGCTATATGTTGGCCTGTGAGTTGGGCTATATCGCGCGGTTTTGATTTCATGGCTCGTACGCGTAAAGAAAGAAGCATATAAGCCAGTGTACCACTTTCGATGGGGGGCTGAGGTAATTGCGGTGTACCGGTTTTCAGTACCTGCTCGATAATAGGGATACGCCCAGATCAAGATAACAAACGGTTACCACTTGAAAGGCGTTCTTATGGCCACCATATCTATAGTGCATCACTCTTAGTCAATATAGCGAAAGTGCCCGTTGGCTTAATATGCAGCTGAATGCTCTTACGCTTACTTACGCACAATTTTTTTGATAAAAAAGTGCGACTCGATGAAAATAAGTCGAGATAGCTTGACTTTGATAACAGTTTGTTAACCACTCATGGGCACAATAACAAAAGTGCATGAAAACTGGTTAATTGATTGAAAATAACCAGACTATTGCTACCATCGGCAACATAGATTTATCAGTCTTTGGTTATGAGCAATGTTTTAACAGGCATTGCAGGCGACACCACCATACACCCCTGCAGGGCTCAAAAAGCACCTGTTTAAGATCAGTAGCGATGTAATACGATGATAATGAAGCTCCTTACCAAATTATTTGGTAGTAAAAATGACCGTACCATTAAGCAGTTACGCACTGTGGTGGAAAAAGTGAATGCACTGGAAGCTCAGTGGGAGGCATTATCCGATGAGGAATTACGCCAGGTTACTGATCAGCTAAAACAGCGTGTTGCGCCTACAGAGAGCGGTGGCCAAGCGGAAACTTTGGATGCCATCTTACCAGAAGCCTTTGCAACCGTACGTGAGGCCTCAAAGCGTGTGTTTGGCATGCGTCATTTTGATGTGCAGCTTATTGGTGGCATGGTTTTACAATCTGGGCGTATTGCCGAGATGCGTACCGGTGAAGGTAAAACCTTAACCGGTACTTTACCCGCTTACTTGAACGCCTTAACGGGTAAAGGTGTGCACGTCATTACCGTGAATGATTATTTGGCCCGTCGTGATGCCGAGTGGAACCGTCCGCTGTTCGAATTTTTAGGCATGAGTGTTGGCATCAACTTATCGGGTATGACGGCCCAACAAAAGCAAGCAGCGTATGCGTGTGACATTACTTATGGCACCAACAACGAGTTTGGTTTCGATTACCTGCGTGACAACATGGCGTTTTCTGCGCCAGAGCGGGTGCAGCGCGATTTGCATTATGCTGTTATTGATGAGGTAGACTCCATCCTCATCGATGAAGCTCGCACGCCGTTGATTATTTCCGGTGCCGCAGAAGATGGCTCTGATCTGTACATTCGCGTGAATACCCTGATCCCGAAGTTGGTGCGCCAAGATAAAGAAGACACCGAAGAGTACACCGGTGATGGTGATTTCAGCGTTGATGAAAAAGCCAAACAGGTGCACCTGACTGAGCGTGGCCAAGAAAACGTGGAGCAATTGCTGGTTAGCAACGGCCTGCTGCAAGAGGGCGATTCGCTTTATAATGCCGGTAACATTGCCTTATTACACCACGTGAATGCGGCGTTGCGCGCGCACATGCTTTTTGAGCGCGATGTTGATTATATCATTGATGAACAAGGCCAAGTTGTCATTGTTGATGAACATACCGGCCGTACTATGCCTGGCCGTCGTTGGTCTGATGGTTTGCATCAAGCCGTCGAAGCTAAAGAAGGGGTTAAAATTCAGAACGAGAATCAGACTCTGGCCTCGATCACCTTCCAAAATTACTTCCGTATGTATGAGCGTTTGGCCGGTATGACCGGAACCGCAGATACCGAAGCGTTCGAATTCCAAAGCATTTACGGCTTGGATACCGTTGTGATTCCAACCAATAAGCCCATGTTGCGTAATGACATGACCGACTTGGTTTACTTAACCGCAGCGGAAAAATTCGATGCGATTATTGAAGACATTCGTGATTGCATGGAACGCGGCCAACCGGTATTAGTGGGCACCATCTCGATTGAAGCCTCCGAGTTTTTATCGGCACGGTTGCGCCAAGAGAAGATCCGTCACAATGTTTTGAACGCCAAATTCCATGAGCAAGAAGCGCAAATTGTTGCTGATGCGGGGCGTAGCGGGGCGGTGACGATTGCCACAAATATGGCCGGTCGAGGGACCGATATCGTTTTA
>JAWXTX010000129.1:0-7153 GCA_044433165.1 Ferrimonas sp.
CGGCAATATCCTAAGGGGTTAGCGCGGCGCGTGCGTTTGCCAGCCGAAACGGTGTAATAGCCCTAAAAAGGTTGCATCAAGTGGTGCACTGAGGGTGATCTCTTGCTGCTGCCAAGGGCAAACGAATTGCAGCTCGGCGGCATGCAGCAGCATGCGATCAATTGCCAGTTGATCTCGAAAGTAGTGATAGTGGCGATTTTTACCATAACGGGTATCACATAAAATGGGATGCCCTAAATGACGAAGGTGACGCCGGATCTGGTGCTTTCGGCCCGTTTTAGGCAAACATTGTACAAGCGAATAACGACTGCTTGGGTATTTATCAATTTGCAGGGGTAATTCAATGCGGTCTAGGCAGTAGCAATCGGTTTGTGCTGGCTTTTCTGGACCTGCCTGCCAGTTGGGGTTGGTGCGATCTCGTGGCAACGCCAAGGGCAGATCTATGTGACTGGATTCTGGTGCAAAGCCACGAACCACCGCTAAATAACGCTTTTGAGTTTGCGGCCATTGCTTAATTAGCTGGCTGGCGGCCGCGGAACTTTTCGCCAGTAACAATACCCCTGATGTCGCCTTATCTAATCGATGAACGGGGTAGACTGCTTGCGCTAGTTGATCGCGCAAAGTTTGCAGTACAAATTGGCGACCATGGCTTAATGATTCACCTCGATGAACCAGCATATTGGCTGGTTTATTGATGGCGAGCCAATGTTCGGTTTCATGTAATATGGGTAACGAACTGGATAATGCGGTATGTGTCATGCCCATTGATAACCATAATAGCAAACAAGCCCGAGCCAATGAGCGGCGATAATCAGATAAAGATGCTGTACAAAGGGCTGTTTTTGAGTTTTATGTCGTAATTGTTGGCGAGCTAATAGGGCGCCAGGCCAACCGCCAAAAGCCGCGAAGCGTTGCAGCTGCATTTCGGAAATACGGCGTTGTCCGCTGAGTGCCTTGCGTTTATCAAGCCAATAGAGCAAAAAGGTGAGGGCGCTGGCGATACCATACCAAGCTAAAATATCGGTAGAGCCAAGGGAGAATACCGCTAAAGCCCAAGCTAGCAGTATAAGTAAAGTAAGTAGCATTGTGGTTAATTTCCAAGCCCTGAAGTCGCGCTACTACGCTGAATTAATTCAATTTTATAACCATCTGGGTCGGTCACAAATGCAATTTGAGTGCTACCACCGAGGACTGGGCCGGGCTCACGAGTAACATTGCCACCCGCTTGACGAATGCGCTCACAGGTTGCGTAAATGTCGTCGAATGCGATGGCGATATGGCCAAAAGCGGTGCCCATTTCGTAATCCTCGGTGTCCCAGTTATAGGTTAATTCGATAACTGCTGCGCCGTTTTCTTCGTTGGCGTAACCCACAAAAGCCAAACTGTAGCGATATTCTTCATTGGTAGATTGGCGTAGCACTGTCATCCCAAGGATGTTGGTATAGAAGGCGATAGAACGTTCTAAATTACCGACTCGTAGCATGGTGTGTAGTAGTTGGGGCATTGGACTCTCCTGATAAATAGTAATGCCGGTTTCATCGCTGATATTAGCAAAAATAGCCAGAGCGACAGTGAAGTAACAATGAGATAGGACATTTCATTGTGATTTCAATCACGCTTTTGTCACTTGCAAGCGCACTTGTTAGGCGCTCGGTTTATCCTGTCTGTGGGGAGTGGCCAACGCGTAAGAGAAAGCTGTTATGTCAACCGATCTGAAATATGCAATTATTGCTGCAAGTAGTTCTTTAATTACGATTTCTATTTTCGGCTGGTTTATTTTTTTCTAAACCGTTCGAGCCATTAAAAAAGCCGGTACTACATACCGGCTTTTTGCTTTTTTAGATTAGTGCATTTGTACAACAGGTAAGTGTGGCTCAGGGCTGAGCTCATCATTGCCTTCATCTACAAAGTGATATTGCAGGTTGCCGATTTCATCGCAGATCTGATGCATTTGATCTAGGCAGTCGCGCACAAAAAATTCAAATTGGATCTCGCTCATACCAGGTTGTAAGGCCAAATTGTGTGCCAAAATCAGCCGCGGGAGCGATTCATCATTAATATCAATGAATATTTTTAGGGTAGGATATTGTGAATTCAAGCGGCCTAATTCGGCATTCGCCTGCAATAAACTACTGGGTTTCATCTCAATAGAGGCGGTTAAGTAGACAAAATCGCCTTCGATTTCGACCTTGGCATCATAGACCACTGGGTGATCTTGCAATATGGGTAGGTGCAACCCTTCGCAACTGCCACATAGGTAAAAATCGATCTCAAATTGCTGCAGCCAAGCTTGTAAAAGGGCTTGATCTGGAACTGGCAAAGTCGCCATGGCAAGAGATCTCATAAAAACTAAAAACGGCGCCTACCATAGCTTTTTTAAAAGCAGATTACACCCCTAAAAATGCCTCAATGTGATTACTCCCTATGTGATTAAGGTGTGTGTTTCTGTTTTTAAGGGGTAAAAGCGGCGAAATTATCAGCGACACTGGGCATGATTTGGGGTTTAACTTCGTTTGGCTCAGGCACTTTGTGGGTGAATGATAGCGTTATGGCCTGCTGATTGGCGCTCAATAATGGCTAAGGCCATGCGATCAGCAACCCGTTCAGTGGTTTCACCGCTGCGCTTGGCTTCAGCAAAAATTTTCAACAACGTGTGTTCTATTTGGCGTACTTTCTGCTCGGATTGCTGGGCATCGTAATGGTGTTCAAAAGAAACGTTGATGATCCCGCCTGCGTTGATCACATAATCCGGTGCATACAAAATACCGCGCTCTTGCAACAATAACCCGTGTTCAGCGCGAGCTAATTGGTTATTAGCACAACCGGCAACAATAGAGGCTTGTAATAGAGGAATTGTTACCTCATTAAGGGTGCCACCAAGGGCGCAGGGAGCATAGACATCGACAGGTTGGTGATAGATGGCATCCAGCTCCACCACCTCAGCGTTAAATTCTTGTTGAGCTCTTTGCCGCTGTACGGGGTTGAGATCGCAGATCACTAATTGGGCACCGGCTTGATGTAAATGGCGACAAAGGTGGTAGCCAACATGGCCAAGCCCTTGTACTGCCACTTTAATGCCATTTAAGTCGGTGCTTTGACGTTGATGCTGTAGCGCAGCTTTGATGCCTAAGAATGTTCCCAATGCTGTGAATGGCGATGGATCACCACTTTTCCCTTCCAGCCCCATTACATGGGGGCTTTGTTGGTGGGTAATCATCATATCGCTGGGAGTGATCCCGACATCTTCTGCCGTAAGATATTGGCCATTAAGGGTATTTAATGCCTGTGCAAAGGCATGAAAAGTGGCTTCGGATTTGTCGGTATTAGGATCACCAATGATCACAGCTTTACCGCCACCAAAAGGCAGCCCCGCCAGTGCATTTTTAAAGGTCATTCCACGGGATAACCGCAGTACGTCGGTTAATGCATCAGTATCATTCTGGTAAGGCCACATTCGGCAGCCGCCTACAGCAGGCCCCATAGTGGTATTGTGAATGGCGATGATGGCCTTAAGCCCAGAGGCTTTATCGGAGACGAATAACACTTGTTCATGTTGATCAAAAGATGGATTGGAAAAGATGCTCACGGACTGCTCTCTATTGTTATCGATTAAATAAAAGCCAGTATTGATAGACTGTAACAGCAGTGCCTTAACAGACCAACAGAATGAAACATTTTGTTGTTGTTTTCGTGTTATTTATGGATGGCCGTTAAAAAATGATTGGAAGTGAGTGAATGAACTTGAGCCACTTGACGGCATAAAATAAAAAAGGCGCGAGTGCGCCTTTAAAATCGAGGACGGATTTTCCGTGTGCTTGAAAAACGCCGGCTTTAAAACTGCTCCATAAAGCGTTCGGCATAACCTATGTAGTTGGCTGGTGTCAGCTGTTTTAGTTCTATTTTCACCGTATCTGGTAATTCTAGACCATCGATAAAGTCAGCAATAATCGCTTGATTTACGCGTTTTCCACGAGTTAATTCTTTGAGTTTTTCATAAGGTTGTTCAATGCCATAACGGCGCATCACCGTTTGAATCGGCTCGGCTAGCAGTTCCCAGTTGTCATCCAACTCCGCGGCCAAACTGGCAGGGTTTACTTGCAGTTTGCTGATCCCTTTGAGTACGGCTTGGTAGCCGATTACGCTGTAACCAACGCCAACGCCTAAGTTACGTAGTACGGTGGAATCAGTTAGATCGCGCTGCCAACGAGAAATGGGTAATTTGCTGGCTAAGTGTTGGAATAGCGCATTTGCAAGCCCTAAGTTGCCTTCGGAGTTTTCAAAGTCGATGGGATTGACTTTATGCGGCATGGTTGAAGAACCGATTTCGCCAGCAATGGTGCGTTGTTTGAAGTGACCTAGTGCAATATAGCCCCAGATGTCACGATCAAAGTCGATCAAAATAGTATTAAAGCGCGCGAGCGCGTCGAACAGTTCGGCAATGTAATCATGCGGCTCAATTTGGGTTGTCCATGGGTTCCAAGTCAGCCCTAAACTGGTCACAAAGCGTTCAGATAATTGATGCCAGTCGATGTTTGGGTAAGCCGCTAAGTGAGCATTGTAGTTACCGACCGCACCATTGATTTTACCCAGAAGCTCAATTTGCTTAATTTGCGCAAGTTGACGGCTCAAACGAACGGCGACGTTGGCCATTTCTTTGCCTAAGGTCGTTGGCGAGGCAGGTTGGCCATGGGTACGTGCCATCATTGGCATATTGGCATTGTCACGAGCAAGTTGCTCAATGGCGTCGATAATTTGGCTTAAGTAGGGCACTACTACCTGTTCACGAGCTTGGTGTAGCATTAAACCATGAGACAGGTTGTTAATGTCTTCCGAAGTACAAGCGAAATGGACAAATTCATTGATTGCATGCAATTCAGCATTATTTGCCAAACGCTCTTTAATGAAGTATTCCACCGCTTTTACATCATGATTGGTGGTGGCTTCGATGGCTTTTACACGAGCGGCATCCGCTTCGCTAAATTGGCTGGAAATGTTGTCTAAGTGAGCCAGAGCTTGCTCGCTAAAGCATGGAACTTCAGGGATCTCTGGGCAAGCTGCTAATAATTTGAGCCAAGCGATCTCCACTTGCACACGGTATTTAACGAGGCCAAATTCGCTAAAAATACTGCGCAATTCTGTAGTTTTGCTGCCATAACGACCATCTACAGGGGATACGGCGGTAAGTGCTGAAAGCTCCATTAAGGCTCCTTGGGTATAGAGGTAAGAATTATTATTAGTGTGCGCTTATGCGTTCGTAGCGATTTCAATCATTGCTCGACGAGAGAGCAATAATTGGCGACGTTTACCGCCAAGCTGTCGCCATAAGACGGCAGAGCGAATAGCCGACAGTAAAAGTGCTCGAATTTTATATTGATTGTGTTTTTTCTGTAGCTGAGCTGGGGTGCCAACCACTTGAATGCGATTGCCTAAAGGGCTTATTACATCGGAATAGATGGCGGCTAAGCTGGTTAATATCTGTTCGTCCATTAATTCATAATGGTGTTGCTGACGTTTTACTTGGCTTAGGCGCTCACCTAGGATGTTTAAAGCCGCTGGTTTTGCCGAAAGTTTACGCTCAAGCGCCAATACCCCCACAATATAGCGAGTAATATCGACGTCTTTGCGGCCTTTGTCGCCGAATTGTTCGACAAAAATATCGTAGCCATCGCCTAGGCTACCCGCCGCAAAAACCGCTTCTGGTCTTTCCGGATCGGTGACAATAATGGCACTCAAACAGGTGCGGATCTCTTCTTCATCGCCACTGCCATAACGAGCAATATTGCGCACTTGATGCACGGCTTGGCAGATCCCAGCAAACGCCATTGTACGTTGTTCTAATGTTCCCATGGTGACCTCAGCGGATTAACAGTTCGATGACGCCACCACCTAAGCAGATCTCATCGTGATAAAAAACGGCGGACTGACCAGGGGTAACAGAGCTTACTGGATGTTCGAAACGCACTTCAATTTCATCGGCGGAGATTGGCGTTACTCTGCAGTTTATATCTTGTTGACGATAACGGGTTTTGACCGTCATCTGAGTAACCTGTTGTGGACCTTGGCGATTAACCCAATGTAATTGCTTGGCAATAAAGCCCTGTGAGAATAAACGAGGGTGATCAGCGCCTTGGCCTACCACTAACACATTGCGCTCGACTTCTTTATCTACCACATACCATGGTTCAACACCGGAGTCTTTCATGCCGCCGATGCCTAAGCCTTTACGTTGGCCTAGGGTGTGGTACATCAGGCCTTGGTGTTCACCAATGATCTCGCCTTCGGCGGTTTCAATGTTACCTGGTTGAGCGGGCAGGTACTGGCCAAGGAAATCTTTAAATTTGCGCTCACCGATAAAACAGATCCCTGTGGAGTCTTTTTTATTGTGAGTGATGAGCTCTTGCTCCTCTGCAATGCGGCGTACTTCTGGTTTGGGCAGATCACCAACAGGGAATAAGGTTTGAGCTAAGTGTTCTTCGCCAAGTGTATAGAGGAAGTAGCTTTGATCTTTATTGTTATCAAGCCCTCGCAACATTTCCACTGAGCCATCAGCGTTGATGCGGCGTCGAACATAGTGACCGGTGGCTATGTAATCGGCTTTTAAAGCTTCCGCAGCAAACTGTAAAAAGGCTTTAAATTTAATCTCTTTATTACACAGAATATCTGGGTTTGGCGTGCGTCCCGCTTGATATTCCGCTAAAAAATATTCAAATACATTGTCCCAATATTCAGCCGCAAAATTTACGCTGTGTAAAGGGATCCCTAGCTTGTCACACACGGCTTGTGCATCAGCCAAATCGACTGCTGCGGCGCAATACTCGTCAGAATCGTCTTCTTCCCAGTTTTTCATGAACAAGCCTTCAACTTGATAGCCTTGTTGCAATAACAGATAGGCGGACACCGAAGAGTCAACACCGCCGGACATACCGACGATCACCTTTTTCGTGTGATTTTCAGACATAGATAGAGAGTAGCTACAAATAGATGGAAATTTTAGGCTGGCATTCTATCACGGCAATCTTAAGCGGAGCTAATTTGACTCAGATTAACGGCTAAAATGCCACGATAGAGGTGCCCATTGGTTATTGAAAAGGTGGGGACAGCTGCTGGTAATGGCCTAGCGGAAGATCTTTTAATGTCCATGAACCAATGCGAT
>JAWXTX010000130.1:0-7076 GCA_044433165.1 Ferrimonas sp.
ATCCTCTGTGTACACCACGGGTGTTTTTCTTAAAAACAAAAAAGCCCTGAGGCCGATGCGTCAGGGCTTTTTCTAAAAATGGTGCCTCGAGCGGAATCGAGCGAGGGACACGAGCGGATCTGGGCATAAGCCAATCCTCTGCGTACACCACGGGTGTTTTTCTTAAAAATAAAAAAGCCCTGAGGCCGATGCGTCAGGGCTTTTTCTAAAAATGGTGCCTCGACCCGGAATCGAACCAGGGACACGAGGATTTTCAATCCTCTGCTCTACCAACTGAGCTATCGAGGCGATGGGATAAGCGTAACGCTTAGCACCGCAGCTGTAATCAGCTTAAAAATGGTGCCTCGACCCGGAATCGAACCAGGGACACGAGGATTTTCAATCCTCTGCTCTACCAACTGAGCTATCGAGGCAAGGGTTGCAAACGTGTGTTTGGCAGCCACTTTGCACACCATAAAGGTGCTTAAAGATGGTGCCTCGACCCGGAATCGAACCAGGGACACGAGGATTTTCAATCCTCTGCTCTACCAACTGAGCTATCGAGGCAACGGAGCGCTATTAAACGGATTTTGGGCAGTTCAGTCAACTTGAATTTAGCCCATTTGGCATGAAATTCGATAAAAGCGCGTTGATTGTTGATTGCTTAGCCACTTTGATGGTCATTTGCACAACTGATGTGGTTGGCCGCAGTGCTGAAAAGGCAGGCCGTAGCCTGCCTCTTGCTGAGGGTTATTTTACCGAACAGCCTAATGGCGAATCCGATTGGGCATAAACCACTTCGCCTTGTGGGGCAAAATCCGCAGGATTTAATTGGCCACGCTGCTTAATGAACTGATACAGCAGATCCGCATCCACAAAGCCACTATTGACGGCATTATCCAGTACCGGATAGCTGTTACCGCCCGCAGCGTTATAGCTTGGTAAGGTAAAGCTATAGCGTTGGCTTAGCTCAAACGGTTGGCCATTGATGCGGGCTACCTCAACGGTTTTATCGGCGCAGTTTACGGTCATTTCAATGCCATCAAAGTGCGCATAACCGCCAGAGCCTTGCTCAATGGTGGCAACAACGGGTAAGTAATCCAGTAGCTCAGCACCGCTCATGACGGTGCGCGTCACCGAGTTGGCAAACGGCTGGATGGTCAACACATCGCGGTAGCTGACATCACCAGCCGCTAATGACGCGCGGATCCCGCCAGAGTTCATAATGGCAAAGTCTGCTTGTACTGGGCCTTTACTGTGGGCTTGGGCAATTAACTTACCTAAATCGGTAATTTGGCTGCGGGCAACGCTGCGCTCACCATTAAAGGTGCCCATGCTTTGGCCGATCACTTCGCCCAATTTGGCTTGGCCGATCTCTTGGTAAGGTGCCAATAACGCCACGGTGCTTTCATCGGCGGCCAATTCTGGGCCAATAAATTGATAGTTGCCATTGGCGTCTTTGCGCTTGAGGTTGACGGGCACCAATTTGTAATTGGCTAACTGTAGCTCACCATTGAAATATTCAAAATCCGCTTGGCCGACGTATTTGCCCCACTCATGAGCCTGCATAATCCAAGTACCATTTTGTTGATCTGGAATGCACTCATCTAATGGCTGGTATTTGGCGTAACGGTTACTGCCCCGTGCTTCCATACAAACCGGATTTTGTGAGTGGCCACCGATGATGGCATCGAGCAAGCCAGCAGGCAAAGAGCGCGCTAAGGTCACATCCCCAGGGGCATTTGAACCGTGTTGGCCATTTTGGTAGTGCCCCATGTGCGTTAACGCAATCACCATATCCGGTTGTTCTGCGTGCAACTCGGTGAAGATCTTATTCATCTCATCGACTGGGCGAGTGAACACTAAGTCTTTGACAAATTCTGGATTGGCAATGGTGGCGGTTTCATCGGTAATTAAACCAACCACGGCTAATTTCAGAGAGCCAATAGTAAACATTTGATACGGTTGGAAATAACGCTCAAGCGCATCACTGCCCTCTGGCTGGTGATAAATGTTGGCAGAGAGCATGGGGAAGTTAGCCCATTGGCGCTGCTGCTCCAATACGCTTAGTGGGTTATCAAACTCATGGTTACCCACTGCCATGGCATCGTAGCCTAAGTGGCTCATGCCTAAGAAGTCAGGCTTGGCGTTTTGTAAATCAGACTCCGGCACACCGGTATTAATGTCACCGCCTGAAAGCAGCAACACTTGGCCACCTTGCGCGGTTACTTCTGCCCGAATTTGGTCGATCAGCGTTTTACGAGCGGCCATGCCCACTTCACCCAGTTTGTTTGGCCAAAAATGGCCGTGGTGATCGTTGGTATGCAAAATGGTAAAGCGGGTGCAGTGCTCGCCTGCTTCGCTGCAATTGGCAAATTGAGGGGCGGCTGAGGCCGTTGGCTCTGCGGCAGGGCTGCAGCCGGTGATGGCGGCAACAACTGCGGTTGCAGCGAATGCCAGAGTAAATTTTTGATGCATTATAATTCCTTTAATTACCCACGGTTACGGTAAACACCGCTGCTTGCGCGGGTATTTTATGGGGTTATGCGGTATCTGCAAGGGTTTCATCTAGGGACGCCATCCCTGCGTTGTAGAGATGGCGTATACGTCAATATGTTTTTTGCACGCCTAAAACAACGCCCTCTTCTGAGGGCGTTGGAATGACACTGGGGTCTTTAGCGCTGGCGACGACGCAGGCCGGCGAAGGAGAGCAGCCCCAGTAATGCCAGCCAACCGGTGGCACCGCCAGTGCCGTCTACTTTTTCGGTTGGGATGGTTGGAATACCGCTGTCGCGACTACGCACATCAATGGTTTGACTTACCGCGGAGCCTGCCAACGTTTGGCCATTACGTTCAATGCGCATGGTGGCGGTGTATTCTGCACTTGGCGCGTGCATTACATCCATCATTGCTAACGTTTGGCCGGCACTGAGGCGCAGCGGCGATAAGGTTAATTGGCTCAGATCCAGCACTAAACTGCTGTCTTTTTGACGCAGGCTGATGTAAGCGATGTCGCCTTCTTCAACCTCAATGGCCGTTGGGATCTGGTATGGCACAGCGATGGTGCTATTGACGCGAGTCAGCAACACGCCTTGGCCGGCATCCGCTTCCCCAGGCAGGTAGCTGAGCGATACCATGGCAGGATCGTGATCCGAAGAACGGAATGGATTAGCGGCATAAAAGTCGGTTTCGTAGTTGCTTGGCTTATAAGTGCCGGTGTAATCCAATAACGAGGATTCGGGGGCGTTAATGTGCCAATCGGTGGCATCCAAGAAGCGATCTTTCATGGAGGCGCTAAGCAGGATGTGATCCAGCGAACCCACTTCATCGTTGTAGGAGTAGCTCCATGGCGTGGTGCCACGTTGCTTGGCGGCAGTGCCGAGCGCATCCATGTAGCCAAAGGTTTGGCTGATCACAGGCATTTGCGTGTAATTACTAAATTGCGGCTGGTTGCCAATGTAGGTATAGGTGGCCCCATATAAGGTTTTGTTACGTGGGTTTTCGGTTAATACCAACAGTGGATCTTCTTGTGCGTAAGCGTTTAAATCGCCCAAAATGATCTTGTCACCGGCAATTTTATCCATCTCTTGGCCAAGGTGGTAAGCCCCAGAAACACGGAAGTGCTCACAAGCCCCTTGCTGGTCTAAGTCCGGTGCGCTGCCGCTCCAAGTGGTGGCATCCCCAAATTCCACCCCGTGCCAATCCTCATTACAGGTTGAACCCTTTGATTTAAAGTGGTTAACCGCAATGGATAAACGTTTGCCCGTTTGGTTTACGATAAAGGTCGCAACCAGCGCATCTCGGTGGTAGTTGCTGCCATCTTCCAAAGCAGTACCGGCATAGGAACCACTGGCCACTTTAACGATTTCACCATTATCGTTCACCACCGCTGGCGCCTTTTGTTGGGGCATGGTGACGATGCGGGTTGCTTCTAAGGTCAAGCTGTTCGGGCGGTAAATCAAACCGGTTGAGATGGAGTCGGTGCCCAAAGAGTCAAATCGATCTAAGCTGCCGTCGCCATTGGCATCAAACCCGACAAAGGCGTAATGATCTTTTTTGGAGTCCACGTAGCTGCCATTGGACTCGGCCAGCAGATTTAGCTCGTCGACCAATTCAGCCAAGGCGCCTTTATCACCAAAGCCGTTGTTTTCCACTTCCATTAAGCCCAATGCGTCCACATCCATGGCTTGAATGGTGGCAATCAGCTTGGCTTTTTGGCGTTCAAACTCCTCATACGTTTCAGCACCACGGTTTGAACCTTGGTAGTTGGTATCGCCACCGAATGGCGAGTTAAAGAAGTTGTATAAGTTGTAAGTACCAACGGTAATCGCAAACTTATCGCCTTCTGCTGTGGTATTCAGATCCGGCTTGGTCGTACGAGGTAGGTTACGGATCAAATTATCGCTGGTGATATTTTGAGTGGGTACCAAGCGGAAATTGCTGAAGCTGTATGCCAATACCCCTTCCATACCGACGATGCTGTCGTCGATACGAATGTAGTTGTTGGCTTGATCCGCATTAAACTCAGGGTAATAAGGAATGTGGCCATTACTGGCAGAGGTGGCACTTTCAACAATCAAACGGCGATCGGTGTTTTGCGCGATGGCCGCTTCGGCCTCTGGGCTACCAGCCACATTAAGCTGATTAGGCTGCAGGTTTGGGCGCTCGTAGGCGAGCGATAAGGTGTTGCGATACACCGAGAAATCAAAGCCAAAGGCTTTGGAGACACGCATGTCTTGGTTGCCATCGGTATTTGGATCGATGTCTGCTGGTAATCGTACCAGCATCCCTTCATGACGCTCTAAGGTGTTGGCAAATAAACCTTCATCTTCTGGGATCATGAGCAGATCCACCGCTTCAACCGTGCGCACCGTGGCATCGGTAATTTCCCAGCTGCTGGGGCTTAATTGGGTTTGGGTCCAATTTTCAGCAACGGCACTGCTTAAACACACTGTTTGGCCAATCATGCTGGTAGTGGCATTGCGGGTTGAGACAAAGATCCCATCGGAGGTCAGTGGGTCGTTGTCAGGGGTTAAATCCTGCATGTAGAAACCGGCACTGGGTAAGGTGGCAACTTGGGTTACAACCCCTTGTACAGTAACGGTTTGGCCAACCAACGGGGAGACGCTGCCCGTGCCTTGTACTTCCCCAATTAAATGAGTGACATTACATTCAAATGGCACTTCTGGCTCTGCAGGCGCCATAAAGGTGCCTTTGCCAATGTCACTTTGGTCCACTTCCGTTAGATGCAGCCATTGGCGCTCGTCAAAGTTGGCACTCTGGCTGGGGATTTCGCCATCTTCCGCTAAGCGGCGGTAGATGGTGGTATTGGTGCCCCAATCTGAGTTGTTGCTGGTGGTTCGTAAACCCACGATGTCGATGGTTTGACCGTCATGCTCTAACGCAAAAGATTCATTACCATCAAAGTGGACGAGAGTATAGCTGCTATTGCCTTCGCCAATTAACGCGAGGCCGCCGGCGGCCTCAATGGCATTCTGCTGTTCGGCCAGTTGTTGTGCGTATTCTGCTTTCTCTGCATCAGTACTACTGTCCGTGCCAACGCTCGGATTGAGCAATACCACCGATTGGTTCGGGGCTAAGGTGGTGCCCGTAAGCAGGTAGCTGCCGTCGGCCTTGGTCAGTACGTTTGAGTAACGGCCGTTGCCCCAAGCAATGGCTTGGGTGGCATCGGTAAAGGTGAACGGCTCGCTGGGGTGGGTATTGGTGATCTCCACATAGCTGCCGATGCCGCTCGTTCTTTGGGTAAATTCGGTGATCAACAGATCAGTAACTGCGGCGTGGGCTTGGGTGGCCAAACACGCAGAGACAATTAAGGAGGTTACAGTGCGTTTCATGCAAATTCTTCTTTACAACAGAGACTTAAGATCAGAAATAGACGCGTGCGTAAGCGTAAGCGGCTTCCGGGGCTTCGCCTAAACGACCTTCTAAGGCAAATACGGTATTTTTAGCTGGCCAGTAATGTACGCCCACGGTGCTCCAAGTGCGCTCGCGGCCGTACTGTGGGGCGATGTTGCTGCTGTCGAAGTTCGGGCTATTGATGTCCCATGCTTCGTAGCGTTCATAACTGCCGGCGGCCACCAAATTAATTTGCGGAGTTAACGCATAAGACGCGGACAATACGGCGCCGTAGTTACGGAAGGTTTGGTACTCTAAATAGGTGCCGTTGGAATCACGGGTGCTGAGAGCTTCATCTTCAACAAAGCCATTAAAGCCCAAAGTCAGTTGCTCATCGGCTTGCCAACGCGCGCCAAGACCAAATAACCACTGCTCGCCGTATTTGCTGGTGCCATTGGAACCACCGCGGCCTTCGGCGCCGATCACCACGGAAAACTCGGACGACATAAAGCCGAGGTAGCCATTAACGATGTCGCCATATTCGGCGCCACTTGGGTGGCTGCCTTCGTAGGTGTATGACAAACCGGCAATCCATTGGCCAAATTTGCCTTGGTATTTGATGGTATTGCCTTGATCGCCCGCTTCACCGGTCTCGGCCATGCTGTTGAAGGTTAAGTCGCCGTATTGATCGTAATCGTCGTAAGCGGTGTCGGTTAGGCCAAATTTAACAATTTGATCTGGTAGAAATTCATAACCTAAATAAAGCTTGTTGAGTAACAGCGTGAATTCGCCATCACCGCCTTCCCAGTTTTGACGCAAGTAATCCATTTCTACTCGGTACAGCAGTTGGCCTTGGCGGCCATTAACACCAATGGTGGCAAAGCTGTCATCGACGTAGCCTTTAGGGGCATAGAATTCACCATGGCTGTATTTCGCGTTGGCAGAGATGTGGCCGCCTACACCCACTTCACCGTACAAATTGATAAAGTCATTATTGTCTTGGTAGATCGTGGCTGCCGCCGCAGTTTGGGCAAACCCCAGTGCGGCACACGCCAATGCGATAGAGCTTTTTTTCAACACAGGTATTTCCTTTAAGGAAGGATTTTAGTGATAGAGCGAATTCGTTTGGGTGTTTTTGGTTAATTAAATGTTTATTAAGTTAACCCAAATCACCCAATAAAAGGCCCCAATAAATAAGCGTTGAATCTTATTCATCGGGGGATATGGCGGGGATAGTAAAG
>JAWXTX010000131.1:0-6994 GCA_044433165.1 Ferrimonas sp.
GTCATGCCCAAATCGAATGCCAGCCAAAACATGGGGCCCCCAGGAAGCGGTGATAGCAGCAGCCGTAACCGCCAAGGCAACAGCGAAATGCGCGCAGCAATGGCGCAAATTTTAACGCCGGAGCAGCAAGATAAATTACAACGTTTGCGCAATGGCAGCCTCAAGATGGGTAACATTTTGATCCTGCGTAATGGCCAACAAGAGTTACTGACCGTAGAGCTTGGGATCAGTGATGACGATTACACCGCCGTGCTCAGCCCTGATCTGAGCAATGAGCAAGTGATCACCCAAATTAAGCAGGCCGCCTCATGAGTATTGCCGCCATTGAATGCCATGGGATCAGCCACAGCTTCCCAATGGGTGGAGAACGCTTTTACGTGCTCAAAGACATTAATTTAACGATTAAAAAAGGAGAAATGGTGGCCATTATTGGGCCCTCAGGCTCGGGAAAGTCGACTTTAATGAATCTGATTGGCGGCTTAATGACGCCTGAATCTGGGCAACTGTCATTGCTTGGCACCAATACCCATGGCATGAATAAAGACCAATTGGCTCTCGTACGCCGAGATCATATTGGCTTTGTGTTTCAGCAGTTCCACCTATTAGCGCGCACCTCTGCGTTAGAAAATGTCATGATGCCAACCATGTACCAAGCCAGCCAAGACAACGCCAAAGCACGCGCCATCGCCTGTTTGGAGCTGGTTGGCCTTGGCAATAAATTGGATAACAGCCCCAACCAATTATCGGGCGGTCAACAGCAGCGCGTTGCCATTGCGCGCGCGCTCATTAACCAACCCGACATTCTACTGGCGGATGAACCCACCGGAGCGTTAGACACCAAAACATCCGAAGAGATCATCACCCTCTTTCGACAATTAAACCAACGGGGACATACCGTTGTGATCATCACACACGAGCCAGAAGTGGCTGAACGTGCCGATCGCATTATTACCGTTCGGGATGGCCATGTTATAGAAACGGAGGCCGCATGATCCTCATCCGCACCGCTCTACTCTCGCTTTACCGTAACTTAATGCGCTCGATATTAACCACTTTAGGGATCATCATCGGGATCAGTGCCGTGGTGATCATGTTCGCCTTAGGCGAAGGTGCCCAACGCGAAGTGGATAAACAAATCGCCACACTCGGCACCAACTTATTAATGGTCAGTAGCGGTGCAAGCCGCTCTGGTGGTGTGCGCAGTGCTTCTGGCTCCACCAACAAATTGCAATTGGCCGACGCCGATGCCATTCGTCGTGAACTGCCTGAAGTCGCTGCCGTCGGTGCCACCGTACGGGGGCAAGCGCAAGTGGTCTGGGGCAACCAAAACTGGAACACCACCATTGATGGCGCCAATAACGACCACCTTACCGCCAGCAACTACCAAATCGCCAATGGCCGAGCCTATACCGAAAGCGAAGTAAAAAGTGGCGCTAAAATTACGCTCATTGGCCATACCGTTGCCACCGAATTATTTGGAGACGCAGAATTAGCGGTAGGCGAAACCATCCGAGTTAATAAAGTGCCATTGCAAATTATCGGCTTAATTGAGAAGAAAGGAAAAGACATGAATGGCAACGACCAAGACGATATCTTGATCATGCCATTAACCACCGCCAACCGCCGTGTCATTGGCTTTAGTGGCACCGACATCAACCGCGTTAACCGGCTAGTGGTCTCGGTAACAGAGGCCAGCGACATGCCCTATGTCAGCGGTGAAATCGAACAACTGTTAAACCAGCGTCATCGCATCAGCAGTGGCCAAACGGGCTTCTCCGTCATGGATTTATCCGCCATGCTTTCCACCCGAGCCAGCGCGAATCAAGTGTTTGGCAGCTTACTCTCTGGGGTGGCAGCCGTTTCCTTACTGGTGGGCGGCATTGGTGTCATGAATATCATGCTGGTCTCTGTCACCGAGCGTACACGTGAAATCGGCCTACGTATGGCCGTGGGTGCCCAACCTAAGCACATTTTAATGCAGTTTTTAATCGAAAGCGTTGTCCTGTGCCTAGTGGGGGCCATTGTTGGCTTATTGGTTTCCGTCACCGCGCTGTTTGTCTTACAGCAGCTGTTTGGCTGGAGCATGGCGCTCTCTCCCATGATTTTACTGATCAGCGTGGCAGCCACCGCCTTTATTGGCGTAGGGTTTGGCTTTTACCCTGCCTATAAAGCCGCAAACTTAGACCCAATTGAAGCCTTACGCTATGAATAACCCTTAAGGGTTAGCCGCCAGCAAACCGAACACAGCAGCTTAATTGCTGCTGTTTTCTTTGGCTTGGATCAGTTGCAGCACATAACGCATGGTTTTGCGGCAATCGGGCTGATCAATCAGCATCTGCTTGTCTTTCTCCATCAGTGGCAACACTTCAAGCCAACGTTGGCTCACCCAACATGCGTCCGCCAAATCGGGATCAGGGTACAACTGGGCTAACTTCGGCTCATCATGATAAAGCTGCTCTAATGCCTCACCCACCATGGCGTACGTCTCCTCTAAGGGGCGCGATGGCCAATTAGGGATCGGCAAGACCAAGCCCATCCACACCCCATCATCTTCAGCCCAAACATCAGAGATCCTCACTTTTTGCTGGCCTTCCACCACCACTGTAAGGGTGCCATCTTCCTGCACAAAAAAATCCACCACTTGCACCTGAGTCGCAATGGGGTAACAAGGCAAGACATTGTCATCATCACGGTTCATACACACCACCAGCCAATAATCACTGGATTTCATGCTTTGCGCCAACATTCGCAACTGCCCAGGTGTAACAATGCGCAATTCTTTACGGCCACGCGGCAAAACGGGGGTATCAATAGGTAACAAAGTGGCTTCAACGCGGTTCATCACACCTCCAATGCTTATCGCACCGGCTAAGTGTAGACAGTGTTCCACCATTGGTATGGCTAACTCACTTGATTTGAAGGTAATTGTTTACAATTTAGCGTCATAAAAATGGGTCACCCCGCAGGCTGGCGTCTCGGTTATCGAGACCATCGATAACAATGTGCGCAACGTGCGCAGAGAAACACAAACGCAGCCACCATTTTAAACCCCAAAACATCTAAAAATGGCAAACGCAACATGAATTTGAAGGCACGTTAAATGAACAAAAAATATTAAAACCTGAATTCAGATAATAAGTGCACCGTTCACGATTAAACCGGAGAGAGGAAGCCAACCACAGGTAGTGGTACGCTTCTCATCACCAAAATCAAAGCGTAAATACCAAGAACTACCAAGCATTGATTGAAGGCCACTTCAATAGTTATAGACTCAGTGTTACCAGCACCACTCCATGGATTTAACCTGTTTAAATGGCCATTTAAACAGGTTAAATCTCAATAAATTATACTTAAACTGGCAAAGTCCACGGCCGCTTAGGAAGTTGGTCTTTTAAAATGGGGAGCGGTTTTGCTTAGTCATTGCGTTGGCTAACAACCACTGCTTACTTCACAGTGGTTGTTATGCTTGCTTGATAAATAAATGTGCGGGGCGGGCGGTTGAATTGCGGCAACATGGCTTAATAAGCCAGCTTTTGTGCGTTTACTGCTGCTGATTGACGACGCTGCTCGATGCGTTTCCAGATGCGTTCGTGAATGGTATAGCCTACTGTGTTCACCGCCGGCTCAATAATGGCAAACAACCCACCAAGCATCAGGCTTCCGGTCAATAAGTAAGCCAAACTGAACGCAATAGAGAAGTGCATAACGGCAAAGGTAAACGTCTTTTTCATGATGATGGCCTCGATGATGTAAGCTCAATTGATAGTAATAATAATCATTATCATTTAAAGTGCAAGGCCATTAGTCAAATTTACTCCTCGGCAATGTTAACCATATAACGCATTGGATCTTGCTCAATGGCGGCAAAGCATTCGGTTAATTGCTGCCCAAGCTCAGCAGCTTGACGCCACTGCTGCACCCGCACCGCTTCACTCAAATGCCCGCAGTCGCGGCGATCTGGCAAGCGTTTCCCCGGCAATTGGGCAATAAATTCCGGCGTGGGTGCCAACATGGCCACTTTTCTAAAGTTCGCTTTGGCGCGGCGCCAAGGTAAGGATTTATCAAACCAGCCAGGTACAGCATAAGGGTAAAAATGGGGATATAGCGTTAGTTTTCCGTGTTGGAGTGCTGGTAAGTCCAGATGGTAATCCGTCACGCCGCCATCAAAATACAATCCCGGCTCGGCATTAGGCAGATCCAGCACGCCGGGCAGCATAATGGGGATGCTGCCACTGGCAAGCAGTGCATCAACCAGCCCATCGGCGGTTAACTGGGTGCTGTACGTTGGCAGATCCGTCATGGCGGTAAAGGGGTTGTTGCCTTTGGCATGCAATACCCAACGCCGCCAAAAAAGCCCTAGATAGCGACGATCAATGGCATTGGCTAGGGTACTTATAAACGCCGCTGCGGTGGCTAAGGTGCGGTTTTCGCTCGCCGCTAGCCCTCGGCCATGACAGGTAATGACGGTTAAGTGTCGATGCGGATTGGCCAATAGTGCTTGGCGGCTATTTTGCGGAAAAACGGTGGCGAGCATTTGTTGGCATAACTCCGCCATTTGCTTTGCACTGGCGTGCTTAGAGTAAGGTAAGGCGATGTATTGCTGCTGTAAGGTTAAATGGGTTTTAAGCGCGTCTGGGTGACACAGTGCAGCACTGCGCCATGAGCCAGAGGAACTTCCGAGTAAGGTAATGGACTGGGATGGGCTAAAAAAGTCGGTAAATAAGTGGCGATCAAGCGCGGCTAACGGCAACCATTTAGGGCCGCCACTGGCCGCTATCCATTTATCAAATAATGAGGGAACTAAGCCGTGGCGTTCAATTTGAAAGCGTGCTTCTGCCCCCACCAGCAATTGCAACATCCGATCTGTCATGTGTTCTTTACCATAATTATTTTGCCATACAGGGCGCACGTTCAACGCCGCGTTCGGCCGTCGTGGCATTGCGCATCAGTGATGCCCAAAACGTTAACTGAATCGTTTCAGTGGATAAAGTAATCCACAGTTTTTTGTTAGAAATTAAGGTGATGTTCGCTACTGACTTACCATTGAGCAAGCCAGATTCACTACCGAGTACACTTTTTGATTCTGAAATGTTAAAACTAGAAATGTCATTCAACGTACCATTTTCACCAGCAAACCGATTTGGGTCGTTGAAGGCAATCGCTATATTAGCGATAAGAACCGCGGTTATAACAAGGAGAGTTAGCATGCGTACTACCAAAAAACTTATCGGCCTGACTGTTGCGAGCCTAATGATGAGCGCCGGTGCAATGGCCACTCAACTCAGCATGGGCGAAGGATTTTTTGTTACGGCCATTAATGGCAATGCCGTGCCCAGTTATGCCAAAAGCCATCGCCTAAGTGCTGGTAAACAAGTGGTTGAGTTTCGTCATGAAAAAAACACCATTGTGACCAATGAAATCAATGATTACACGGTATCAGAGCCGATGTATGTGGTGTTTAATGCCGACAAAACAAGCGGCGATTACCAGCTAACAAAGGCCAATAATCAATTGGTACTTACCCAGCAAAAAGAAGCGGTTAATGCCCGTTTTTATCAACCACAGCAGTTGGCCTATCGCACTCTGGCAAACTAACTTAAGTTACCCAATCTCATTTTCTTAAACGGCGCTAATGCGCCGTTTTTTTGGGGCCGTAAACCATCTGGTTTGAAGCCCCTGCCTGACGCTGCCACAATAGCCGTGCCTTCCCGATTGAGAATACGCCCTACCATGCTCTTTATTGCAAACCATATCCGCCTGCCGAGTGAGGAGATTGAGCTGCAAATGATCCGTGCTTCTGGGCCCGGCGGCCAACACGTAAATAAAACCAGTAGCGCCATTCAACTAATTTTTGATGTGCGCCAATCGCAGGCGCTACCGGAATTCATCAAGCAACGTTTATTGCAAAAAGGGCACCCGAATTTAACCGCCAGCGGCAAAATCATCATTAAAGCGCAGCAATATCGTAGCCAAGAATTAAATCGGCAAGATGCATTAAATCGATTAACGATCCTCTTACAACAGAGCTTGGTGGTACCTAAAAAACGGGTGGCCACTAAGCCGACGCGTTCATCGCAACGTAAGCGTTTAGACGCCAAGAAAAAACATGCGGCAACCAAGGCGTTACGGGGGAAATATCAGGGACAATGAAGCCCCTGCACCGGCCGATGGCACCTTTACGGAAAAAAATGGTCTTAATGGGTAAATTTTGTGGCTATTATGCGGAGATTAGACCAGTAAAGTGCTGCTAAATGGAAAGTTACCGTTATAATGGATAAATTATCAATGCCATTACATTCATCCGCGAATGTAACAGCGGTTCGCTGCATTTAAAGCTTATTTGCTCTATTTTTGCCGAGGATAGCCACACAATGTCAGGTCAAGCTCATGTTTTGTTGCTCAATGGTCCAAACCTCAATCTATTAGGGCGACGAGAGCCAGAGGTTTATGGCCACCAAACCCTAGCGGATATTGTGACAGCACTCACCACCGAAGCGCAGCAATGGGATCTGCGCTTAAGTCATGTGCAGAGCAACAGTGAAGCCGAGCTGATTAACGCCATTCATGAAACGGATGCCGATTTTGTGATCATCAATCCCGCGGCACTCACTCACACCAGTGTGGCGCTGCGCGATGCGTTATTGGGCGTAGCCATTCCGTTTATTGAAGTACATCTTTCTAACGTTCATGCCCGAGAGCCTTTTCGGCACCACTCCTTTCTTTCGGATGTGGCCGTGGGCGTGATCTGTGGTTTTGGCGCCGAGGGCTATCATTTTGCTTTAGCCGCCGCCAAACGCCGTCTTAAGAACATTTAAAACAGGATTAATGAACCGTCATGGACATTCGTAAAATTAAAAAACTGATCGAACTGGTACAGGAATCCGGCATTGCGGAGCTGGAGATCACCGAAGGTGAGGAAAGCGTTCGGATCTCGGCGCCCACCGCCGCCCCCGCAGGGGCCACTTATGTGGCCCCTGCGGTAGCCGCGCCTGTT
>JAWXTX010000132.1:0-6963 GCA_044433165.1 Ferrimonas sp.
GCGCTTTGAGGGGGTCTCGGCCATACAAGATAGTGGTTGGGTCTTGAAAGACGACCTCTGGATGATAAAGCGCATCGAGTAAACTTTGATTGTGCAGATTAAGTAGATTCCATGTTGTTGCGAAGCGCTGAAGCCATAAGGGTGAATTAGCCATGGGATAATGCCTTTATTGAATCGGTAAATGCACGGCACTGAATTTTGTGATCAACCATCGGGGGGTAATACGGGTGTTGTTTGTCATTCAGCTCTGGTAAAAATTGCTGCTGATACTGCCGGTTAGGATCAAACCTCGCCGCTTGACGTGTGGGGCTAAAGTGGCGGAAATAGGGAGCAGCATCAGCGCCGCAGCCAGCAGCCCATTGCCAGCCTCCGTTATTACTGGCCAAATCACCATCAATTAAATGCCGCATAAAGTGGGCTTCTCCCCAGCGCCAATCAAGGTGTAGATCCTTCACTAAAAAGCTAGCACAAAGCATACGCAGGCGGTTGTGCATCCAGCCGGTATCAAGTAATTGGCGCATGCCTGCGTCCACCATAGGGTAGCCCGTTTTGCCTTGTTGCCATTGAGTAAAGTGGTGCTGATTTGTGCTCCACTTGGGTTCTTTATTCGGGTACATCGCTTGGTGCTGTGATAATTGCGGAAAATGCCACATAAGGTAGCGATAAAATTCTCGCCAAAGTAACTCGTTTATCCAGCAGTTTTGCCCTTCGCTGGCGGGCAGTTGTGCTAAGTGATGAAAAATGGCCGGTGCAGATAAGACTCCAATGGCTAAATAGGGTGAAAGTTGCGAAGTGCCGATTTCCGCAGGGAAGTCTCGTTGCTGTTGGTAGTTAGCCATCGCGTAGTGACTAAAGCGCTGCAGTGCTTGCCAAGCTGCGTTTTCACCTACAGGCCAAGCCAGTTGGTAGGTTGGTGGGTGTTGCCATTGCTGGATAAGTGCGGTGCCAGCTGGTATAGCGGGTGTCGATTGTGGGCGTGGTAAGGGGGTTGGTGGAAACGTTTGTAGCCATTGTTTGGCTTTTTTAGCAAAGGGAGTAAATACCCGATAAGGTTCTTCTTTACCGGTACGGATGGCATTAAAATCGAACAGCCTTTGCTCGGTAAAGCCGTGCCATTGCCAGCCTTGCTGCTCAACATGCTTGCACACCTGTTGGTCTCGCCACTGTTCATTTACGCCAACGCCAGTGTTAAACCATAATGTCGAAGTCTGTAATTGTGCCATCAACGGCAGTAATACATTGGGGATCTGTTGATAATCGTCGCATTGTAATTGGTGCAGGGGAATATTCAGTTGTGCCAATTCTTGTTGAAGAGTGCGCAGATGGGCAGCAATAAAACTGATTTTATTTGGTCCCCAATCGTGTTGTTGCCATTGTTGTGGCGTTGCAATGTAGACTGCTGCAACAGGCTCTCCTTGCTGGCAGGCTTGCTGCAACGCGGGGTTATCATAAAGGCGTAAGTCATCTCTAAACCAAACTAAATGCATAACGTGTGCTTCTTTTAGGTGGCATTCTGGCGAGCTGATCAGCTCGTCTGTTTATTATAAATGGCAGCGCAGAGCCAATTGTTCTGGTGTTGGGTGCAGGTAACTTTGTTGGGTGATATAGGGCTTGGGATGTTTCGTTAATATGTGATCAATGATGCTGATCGGTGCCATAAGCGGTAACTGGCCCGAATGGTAGGCCATGATAGCTTGATGCAAATGTTGCCTTTCTTGGGTGTCGAGATCGCTCTTAAAGTAACCTTGGATGTGCTGCAAGGCATTGGTGTGTCCTTTGCGACTGGCAGGCTTGGCTAAGGCCGCCATAAAAAGGGTTAAGTAGGCATTAATTTTGGTGGTGATGTTGGCAAAATCGGTGGCAGAGATCAGCGGCCCGAGTTGACGATACAGCGGCTCATTGTGAGCGAGTAGCAGCAGTTTGTGCTGTTGGTGAAACTGCTGTAATGAGGCGGTGCTCGGCTCGGCAAACAACTGCTGCGCTTGTTGATACAACAGCACTCGCATCACAAAGTTTTCACGTAAATAGGGATCATTCAAACGACCATTTTCTTCAACCGGTAATAAGGGGTAACGCAGCATTAATGCAGCAGTAAAGAGACCGCGACCATTGTAATTCGCTCCTAAGGCGTCCTCTTGCAATACTTTCACTCGCTCCATGCCGCAACTGGGGGATTTAGCGCAGACAATAAAGCCACTGTATTGGGCAAACTCTGGCAACATTTTAGTAGTAAATCGTTGCATTTGGTCGGTATGGTCTAGGTGATTGCGATCATCCATTAGCCGTATTTGCTGGTTAATTTCGCGCAGCCTAATGCTGGGTCTTGGGGTGCCAAGCCCGATCCCAATTTCCGGGCAAATTGGCATAAGTTGCACCAAGTCACGTAAAGTATCATCGACAAAAGATGACCGCTTATGACCGCTATCAAACCGTACTTGCTGGCCAACAACACACCCACTAACACCTACTAATGGCTTGTTTTTAGTCATATTTCCCCCTTCTATTAAGCCATGTACGCAGCCTGTTTCCAATTGGATCAGTAGGTGGCATGGATGGTTAGATTCTGCGCTATAGCATCTTTAGATCAACTTTAACCACGGCATTCTTGATCAAGAATAATAACCATTGAGCCGGAATGCCGATGATGATCCTTGAGTTACTGCTGTTAATGGCCATGTTTGATTTCTTCAGCACGACGAACGGATCTTACATAGGCTTTACTGCAGGGTAGTGCAAATTAGCGCCATAGATAAACATGGCAATAATGACAAACGTGAGCCGGTAAGGAGCAACCGCATGTTGGATTTAGTCCCTGAACTTTGTGATCGTTACCCCGAATTACTGCAAATATTGCCTCCTATCTTTCATCAGTATGGCACTAAGCACAGCTTTTACGGCGCAGCCGAGACAGTACGCTGTTGGGAAGATAACTCGCTGGTGCGCGAATGCTTAAATCATCTGGGTAAAGGGCGGGTGTTAGTTATTGATGGTGGTGGCATGCCTCGGCGTGCTTTGCTGGGGGATCAACTCGCTAAATTGGCCATTGCCAATGGTTGGGCGGGGATCGTGGTGTTTGGTTACATTCGAGACGTAGATGCGATATCGAGTTTGCCTATTGGCGTGGCGGCACTGGGAGCGACGCCGATGAAAACCGATAAAAAGGGGATGGGTGAGCACAATGTACCGCTCCATATTCATGGCGCCCACATCCATCCGGATAATTGGGTTTATGCCGATCGCAATGGGATTATTATTTCGCAGCAGCCGTTGCCTAATTTAGCGGAGATCATAGCTGGTGGCGAATAGCCTATCTTGTTGGCTTATGCTTGCTCGTTTTATTGTAGGGGCTTGGGCTATGTTGGGATTGAGTGCTTGCCAGCAGGAAACGAGCATTTATACCAGCATCGAGAACCCAGAGGTGGCATTAGAAATACCGGCATTAACGGCCAGTGCCGTGGCCATCTCGGAAACGGAGTTACAGGGGCAGTTACAAACAACTTCCCATTGGTCTTATCAAAGTGGGGCGCTGATTAAAGTGCGGCTGACCAACAATAAACGGGGGGCGCAAACCGTGATGCTGCGTTCTGGCATGGCTCTAACGGCCAGTTTGTGGCAACGGGGGCAATTGCGTTGGCGCTTGGGCGACTATTTAATGGCTTCGCAAGCGTTAATGCCGTTAACACTGGCCGCAGCTGAAGAGCGCACTTTGTTGGTCGATATTGCCCCTGCATGGCTCGCTGGAGTGGCGGCAGGGGAATATGAATTGCGGGTGGCTTTTTCACCATTGAATTCCAAGCAGTTACCTTATTGGCCGCCCTTAATGATTACGCTTGAGAATTAGCCCTTAAAAAAGGGTAATTAATAAAGCCCAACCGCCGTAAATAACAGCATAGGGTAAAGCCACAATCAGGCCGGTAGTCGCAGTATTAAGCTGTGTCCAGCTCCGAACGCCTTGATATTGCAGCCAAGCAATACATGGGGTAACTAACGATAGGTTACTGCCCCATTGATACCAAGCGTGGTTGGGAGCCCATGAGAATAAGTTACTGAACGATAACGGTGCTAATGCCGCGAGCGGATCCAGTTCGGCGGGAGCGATGGTAATAATCAATAAGCCAAGCAACATGGGCACGGCATTCGGTAAGGTGCACCACCAATTTAAGCCATACCAGTCGCCAAAACTGTGGATATTCTCTTCATCAAGCTGAGTTAATTTCGATAGATAGAAGGCGTAAATGGCCATCATTATAGGCAGGCCGACAAGCGCTCCAAATAGGCTAGACCAGATAAACATGCTTGGTGGGCTAAAATCGAGTGCGGCGACTTGCTCTTGTGGTGAGAGCCCTTGTAACTGTGGCAACAGTTGCTCTTGTTGGTACCAAGCCCAGTCTACTTGCGAAAAATAATATGCGCTACAGATGCTAAGTAGCGATATTTGCAATAAACACGGCCACCAAGACCAATATTTCACCTCATCAAGGCGGCGAAAAACCGCCTGTGGTCGAAACATAACCCATGCTAGCGCCTGTCCTGCTGAATTAATCGAAGTCATTGATAATAAATGATAGTTTTATGTATTAGCTTTGTTCGACAGTAGCATGATGTCGCCCTAATGAGAATCTAAGATGATAGATGTTCAACAATTGCATAAGCGTTTTTCGCTGGCCGATCCTAAGGCGGGGGCGGCGGAGAAAAGCAAAGATCCTCGCCAACGTGGGCGTTTTTTTCATTCGGTTGAAGCCGTATCATTTCGTTGTTTGCCTGGGCAAGTTTTAGGCTTAATTGGCCCTAATGGTGCGGGAAAAACAACTACTTTGCGGATGCTTTCTGGGGTGTTGCGTCCTGACTCTGGGCAGGTGCTTGTCGATGCGATAGATTTGCATCAAAACCCCGAGTTGGCTCGCGGAAAAATTGGCTTTTTATCTGCATCTACTCGCTTATATGAGCGTCTCTCTGTCGAAGAAAACTTGCGCTATTTTGCAGGGCTATATGGCCTTGATCGTGCTACAACTGACGCGCAAATTGAGTACCTTTGCCAGCAATTACAAATGAACTCTTTCCGCCACCGGCGGATTTTAGATCTGTCTTCTGGGATGAAGCAGCGCGCCAATATTGCTCGAGCCGTTGTTCATAAACCACGTGTCATTATCTTAGATGAGCCGACGACCGGCCTTGATATTATGTCTACCGAGATTGTGATGGCGTTTATTACTCAGCAGCAGCAAGCCCAATTACCGGTGGTGTTTTCCACCCATCATTTTGAAGAGATAAGCCTGTTATGCGATCAACTGTGTGTGATTGATGGTGGGCATAGTACGTTTAGTGGCTCCTTGATGGATTACTGCCAAAGTCGTGATGCAGTGGCCTTGCGGCAACGATTTATGCAGGATCACCGGCTTCAGTTAGAGGCAGCAATATAATGTTTTGGTTAATGGTCAGCAAAGAGCTGAAAGAGTTGCGTCGAGATCGGAAAACATTTTGGTTTGTGGTGTTGTTTCCAACCGTTATTTTACCGTTATTGTTGGTGCTTGGAGTGTGGTTGGCGAGCAGCTCCATTACCAAAAAGCAAAGCGAGTCGTTGAGTTTTGCAATCGTGGCTGAATCACAGTGGCAGCAACAACTGGCTGAATTATTAGAACAAGATCCACAACTACAATGGCGCCAGTCTCTTTTTACTGAGGAGCAGGCGATCCACACTTTAATTAATCAAGGTGAACTGGATTTTATTTTACAACTGCCTCCAAATTTCACCCCTGGCGAACAATCGCAACAATGGTTTTTGCACTATAACCAAGCGATGGATTTAGGCCAGTTTCAGCGAGTAGAAGTGCAGTTAGCGCCGTTGTTTGTTGAATACCAGCAGCAATATCAGCAGCAGTTACAGCTAACCGATGAGCAACTCACATTGCTGCTTGAGCCGGTGAAGTTAGTGCATCAAGGCACCGCAGCCATGCGTGAAAATGTGGGTGAAAAAATGGGTGGCATGCTGCCTTATATGCTTATTTTTCTGTGCTTGATGGGGGCGATGATCCCAGCATTAGATTTAGCAGCGGGCGAAAAGGAGCGAGGTACCTTAGAAACCTTATTACTGGCACCCATGCAGCGTTATTCCATTGTGTTAGCTAAATATTTCGTAGTGGTGTTATGCAGCATTGGCGTGGCGCTACTAACCGTGATCAGCGGCTTGGTTTGGTTATTGGGCTTAGGGCGCGCTTTGGCGATGGAACAATTGGCCAAAGCGGTGAGCGCTGTTGGGCTATTCGACTTGGGCTTAGTGCTCTTAGCCCTCTTACCGATAGCGATGATTTTGGGCGCATTAATGCTGACGGCTTCGTTTTTTGCGCGCACCTACAAAGAGGGGCAAAGCTATTTAGCGCCGGTGCAGTTTGTGGCGATATTACCAGCAGTTATAGCAATTTTACCGGGTACTGAGCTTAAAGGCGGTTATTTATGGACGCCAATTGTGAACGTGATGATTGCCAGTAAAGAACTGCTTAAAGGCACATTAGATTACGCTCTGTTGCTGCCTATTTTGGCCAGTAATTTAATGGTGGCGTTATTATTACTGCTAGTGTCGGTCTATCTTATTTCACAAGAGCGGGTGCTGTTTCGCTAAGGTTCTGCTTGGCATTCATCCAATATCGAATTCTATTTCAATCGGCTGCTTTATCGGCAGCCGATTTATTTGGCTTATCAACAACTCTTAAATCCTAGGGATCACGATAATTGCTAAGGCGATATTTGCCAGTGGGATGGCAAGTCAAATGCCCACTACGCCAATTCATTTGGGCATTGATTCCGGAACACGTAGCCCAAGGACAATATTTTTCGGATGCTTCAAGCGAAGTGAGCCATAAAGGAGGAGGCGGGGGCTGGTAAAACGGTGAGATAAAGGTTTAGGCCGGTAATAGCATGAATCAGAATGTTCGTTTAATGAACAATGTATTGGCACAGATAAGGGGC
>JAWXTX010000133.1:0-6957 GCA_044433165.1 Ferrimonas sp.
AAATGCGGCGTGGGGATTGGACTCCCCGCTCGGTGCAGCGCAATGGCCGCATGGTAAATGAAGCGATGACGCACTTAGAGATGCAGCTAGGGCGCGATCCAACCGACAGTGAAATTGCCGAGCATCTGCAGTTATCACTGGAAGAGTATTACAGCATCGTCACCGATGTGAGTGTTGGGCGTTTGGTGGGGCTGGAAGATCTCAGCAGCACCAACGACAGCATCTCATCAGAGCATCAATTGAGTGATGGCTTTGGCGAGTTAATGGAAGGCCGTTTTCAAGGCGCACTGGCTGAGGCGATAAAAACTTTACCTGAGCGCGAGGCCTTGGTGCTCTCGCTGTATTACACCGAAGAGATGAATTTAAAAGAGATTGGGCTGGTTTTGGGCGTTAGTGAGTCCCGAGTCAGTCAGATCCACAGCCAAACGATGGTTCGGCTGAAAAGCAAATTACAAGCATGGCAAGACTGCGCTTGAGCGAATGTTTCGCACTTAATATTTTTTGAGCTCGTCTCAATGCGGAGGAATGATGGATAAAAACATGAAAGTACTGATCGTTGATGATTTTTCAACGATGCGCCGAATCATTAAAAACTTATTGCGCGATTTGGGCTTTAACAATACCCAAGAAGCCGATGATGGCGCGACGGCGTTGCCGATGTTGCAAAACGGCGATTTTGATTTTGTGGTAACCGATTGGAACATGCCGGGCATGCAAGGCATTGATCTGTTGCGTGCCATTCGTGCCGACGACAACTTAAAGCACTTGCCAGTATTAATGGTGACCGCTGAAGCTAAGCGCGAGCAGATCGTGATGGCGGCTCAAGCCGGTGTTAATGGTTACATTGTGAAACCCTTTACCGCCCAAACATTGAAAGAAAAACTCGACAAAGTGTTTGAGCGCTTGAATTAATCGTAAAGGATGCTGCAATGAGCGAACAATCATCGCTGATCTCGTTAGAAGACGCACGTAATCTGGTGCTGCTGCTAGAGCAAGAGGACATTAACGGGGCGAACAACTTATTTAAAGAAGCAAGCCAGTCTTTAAATCAGCCCCTGTTTGATGAAGTTGGTAAATTAACCCGTCAACTGCACACCGCATTGGCGGATTTCCACTTTGATGAGCGCCTCTCTAGCCTAACAACCCATGATATCCCAGACGCCAAAGAGCGCCTGCATTATGTGATTGGCATGACTGAGCAAGCGGCGAACCGCACGATGGACGCGGTGGAAGAGAGTTTGCCATTGGCTGACGCGATGCAGGACAAGATCAATCAAGTCCGTCCTCGCTTTGAGCAGCTAATGAAGATGGAATTGCAGCTCGATCAATTTAAACCGCTGTGTTACGACTTGTCACAAATGTTACAAGATTCTAACCATGATGTAGATCGCTTAAAAGAACTACTGAATCAGGTATTAATGGCTCAGGACTTCCAAGACTTAACTGGCCAAGTGATCCGTAAGGTGATCGATTTGGTGTGTGAAGTGGAGCTGAGCTTAGTCGAATTGTTACAGCTATTTGGTAATCAAATCGATTGTGAACGTGCCCCCGATCAAATCACTGCCGAAGGCCCTGTCGTTGCTGCCAGCAATCGAGTTGAAGTAGTTAATGGTCAGGATGAAGTGGACGATTTACTGTCCAGTTTAGGATTTTAGGAGTAACACGGATGGCACTCGATTTTGATGATGAAATCCTCCAAGACTTTTTAGTTGAAGCGGGCGAAATTCTAGAACAGCTGCAAGTTCAGCTGGTTGATCTAGAGCGCAACCCAACCGACAACGATCTGCTGAATGCAATTTTCCGAGGCTTCCACACCGTAAAAGGCGGCGCTGGCTTCTTAAGTCTTGGGCCGATGGTTGAGATCTGTCACGGCGCAGAAAACCTGTTTGACTTGTTGCGTAATGGCCAGCTGAGCGTCAATGCTGAGCTGATGGATGTGGTATTGGAGGTGCTGGATGACGTCAACAGCATGTTTGCCGGCATTCAAGAAGGCATTGAGCCGGAAGTCATTAACCATGAGTTAATTGCCACGATGGAGCGGATCACCTCAGGTGAGCCTGCTGCAGCAGAGCCGGTTGCGGCTGCGCCTGTTGCCACGCCAGAGCCCGTTGTGGCTGCAGCACCAGAGCCAGCTGCGACCACAGTCTGTCCTGTTACTGGCGACATTAGCACACTGAGTCAGCAAGATTACCAAGCCATGCTTGGGGCTTTATCGGATGCGCCGAGTAGTAGCGGTGGCGACGATGAGATCAACGACGACGAATTTGAGTCGTTGCTTGATGAGTTGCACGGTAAGGGCCAATTTAAGCAACCGGTTAATACCGCGGCGGCAAGTAGTGCCAGCAGCGATGAAATTAACGACGACGAATTTGAGTCGTTATTAGACGATCTGCACGGCAAGGGGCAATTTAATGCCGCGGGCAATAACTCAGCACCGGCGCCTTCGGCCAGCAGTAACAGCGATGAAATTAACGACGAAGAGTTTGAATCGCTGTTAGATGAACTGCACGGCAAAGGCCAGTTCAAGCAGCCAGTAACCACCTCCGCCCCAAGCAGCAACAGCGACGACATTAACGACGCTGAATTTGAATCCTTGCTGGATGAGCTGCACGGCAAAGGCCAATTTAATGTGGCCTCAACCGCTGCGCCCAAGCCTGCAGCACCCGCACCTGTCGCCCCCGCAGCTACACCGGCAGTTCAGCAGCCGACGCCAACGGCAACAGCCATTGCCGCCATGAATGAATCGGCAGTGCGGGCGCCGACACCGCCATCGGCCGCCGCCGCAGGGAAACGACCGGCAGCAGCGCCAGCGGGGGAAACCACCGTACGGGTTGATACCGCGCGTTTGGATGAAATCATGAACATGGTGGGCGAACTGGTTCTGGTTCGTAACCGCTTGTTGAGTCTTGGCATTGATTGCGAAGACGAAGACATGAGCAAAGCGCTAGCCAGCCTTGATATGGTGACTGGCAACCTGCAAGGCGGGGTGATGAAAACCCGTATGCAGCCCATCAAAAAAGTGTTTGGCCGCTTCCCTCGGGTTGTGCGCGATTTGGCGCGTACCTTGAAAAAAGAGATCACCCTTGAGATGCAAGGGGAAGAAACGGATCTGGATAAGAACTTAGTGGAAGCGCTGGCCGATCCCTTAGTTCACTTGGTGCGTAACTCGGTCGATCACGGTATTGAAATGCCAGACGTGCGTGAAGCCGCTGGCAAAGAACGGATGGGGGTTATCACCTTATCGGCGGCGCAAGAAGGGGATCACATCCTCTTATGTATCCGCGATGATGGTGGTGGCATGAACCCAGAGCTGCTGAAAAAGCTGGCTATCTCCCGTGGCGTCTTGGATCAAGATGCCGCTCAACGGATGTCCGATAAAGAAGCCTATTCACTGATCTTTGCCCCGGGTTTTTCGACCAAGACCGAGATCTCCGACATCTCGGGTCGTGGTGTCGGCATGGATGTGGTGAAAACCCGCATCGAACAGCTGAACGGTTCCATCAACATTGATTCGGGCTTGGGCACCGGTACGGTACTGGAAATTAAAGTACCGCTTACCTTGGCCATCATGCCGACCATGATGGTGAAAATCCAAGAGCAGATCTTTGCGTTCCCATTGTCGTGCGTTTCCGAGATCTTCTTGATGGATCTGCAGCGCACCAACATGGTGGATGGGCAATTGTCTATTACCGTGCGTGACCATGCCATTCCACTGTTCTATTTAGATACATGGCTGTGTAATGGCCCATGGAGAACACAACGCCAAGGCGAAGGGCATGTGGTGATTGTGCAAATTGCCCATACCCAAGTGGCTTTTGTGGTCGATGGCTTAATCGGCCAAGAAGAAGTGGTGATCAAACCATTGGGCGCGCTGCTTGGCGGCGTACCGGGTATGGCAGGCTCCACCATTACTTCTAATGGCGGCATTGCGTTAATTTTAGACATTCCTGGGCTGTTAAAGCAGTACGCAGGTCGTCACTAAGGGCGCGTGAGCGCCTTTAGCTGGCCACATAATAATTAAAGAGAAACAGAATGCCGATTAAGGTTTTAGTGGTTGATGACTCCGGCTTTTTCCGTCGCCGAGTGGCAGAGATCTTGGCTGCAGACAGTGCCATCGAAGTGATTGATACCGCCAGTAATGGCCGTGAAGGGGTAGATAAAGCACTGAAATTAAAGCCCGATGTCATCACCATGGACATTGAGATGCCGTTAATGGATGGGATCTCCGCGGTGCGTCACATCCGTGCCAGTAACTTAGATGTCCCCATTTTGATGTTCTCATCGCTCACTCATAATGGTGCGCGAGCCACCTTAGACGCGTTAGAAGCGGGTGCCTCTGATTACTTACCCAAACGCTTTGAAGACATTGCTCAAAATCCACAACAGGTCGCGACCATTTTACGCCAACGGGTAAAAGCGCTGGCCAGTCGTCGTTCTTTTGCACCCGCGTCTAAGCCTGCGCCAGCGCCTAGCACGCCTCAAGCGCCTGCGCCGTCAGTGACCTCGCGCGTCGCCAGTGCTGCAAGTAGCGCCAGTGCGGTAACAGCAGCTCGAACAGCGGCGGTAGCACGACCGGCCAAGACGGAACGTTTTCAGCCCAGCGGCAAACGCCATAAGATTTTATTAATTGGCAGCTCCACCGGTGGGCCGGTTGCACTGCAAACCGTATTAAGCCGTTTACCCGCCAATTTCCCATTGCCGATTGTGCTGGTGCAGCATATGCCAGCGGCTTTTACGCCCGCTTTTGCTGAGCGCCTAAATGCTCTGTGCGCCATTAAAGTAAAGGAAGCCGAATCAGGGGATGTACTGCGCCCCGGTTGCGCGTACCTTGCCCCTGGTGGCCAGCAGCTGTTGCTGGAAAGCGTCAGCCTTGGCAGCACTGTGTTACAGGTGAAAGATGGCGGTGGGGTTCAGTTAAATTACAAGCCTTCGGTCGACATTACTTTTGCCAGTGCCGCTCGCATCTATGGTGGGGGAGCCTTGGGGGTGATCCTTACCGGTATGGGGGCCGATGGCCGCGATGGCAGCCGGATGCTAAAACAACGTGGTGCCACCATTTGGGCACAAGATGAAGCCTCTTGTGTGGTTTATGGTATGCCTCAAGCGGTAACCAATGCCGGTATTTCATCGCTGTCGCTGCCATTAAACCAGATTGGCGAGGCGATTGTACTAGAGTGTCAGCATGGCTAATCCCTCTTTAACGCCATCGTATGGTGGCGTTAATTCGCACAGTACACGCATCATGAAGCATTCTGAACCAAACCGCAGTGATGCCGACAGTTGGTGGTCGTTGATCTGCGGTGCCTTAAGTATTGCCCTGTTGGTTACCTTGTTATGGGCGCTGGATAAAGCGCTGCTGGTGCAGCAGCTGCAGGAAGAGCAAACGCAACACGTATTACAAATTCAGCAGCTTGAATCCCAACTGGCGCAGCAACAACGTGCTATTGAGGCCAATGCGCGCTCCAATATTAAAGCGCCGCATGCCGCAGCTGATGCCCCCAGCGCGCCAACGTTAGTGGAGGCACAGCCCTAGCATGCGCGTCTGGACAGTGGTAAATCAAAAAGGCGGTGTGGGTAAAACCACCACCGTGATGTCATTGGCTGGGCTGTTAGTGCAACGCGGACAACGGGTGTTGGTGATTGATACCGATCCCCATGGTTCATTGGCCCATTATCTTGGGGTTGATCCCGATAAACTCACCAAATCGTTGTTTGATCTGTTTCATCAGCATCGGATGTTGACCACCGAACTGTGCCAGTCTGCCATCATTCCAACCGGCTTTGCCAAATGCCATTTACTGCCGGCTTCACCAGCGTTAGCAACCCTTGATCGTGCCATTGGTAATCAACCGGGTATGGGCTTTGTGCTGGAAAAGGTGGTGCGCGCCTTAACTGGGCGTTACGACGTGGTGTTGATTGATTGTTCGCCTGTCTTGGGGGTGCTGATGGTCAATGCCTTAGCCTGTTGCGACCATGTGGTGATGCCGGTGCAAACCGAGTATTTGGCGCTAAAAGGGTTGGAGCGAATGATCCAAACCCTCGAGCGCATGCAGCACAGTGGCCGGCCAATGCCTTCTTATACCATTGTGCCAACGATGTTTGATCGCTCAACCAAAGCCTCGCTAGCCGCGTTGTCTAATCTGGCGCGCAGTTACCCTAATGCGTTATGGCACTCCACCATTCCCGCAGATAACTGCTTTCCCGATGCCAGCTTAGCGCACATTCCACCACCGCAATTTCAGCCAGAAAGCGCCGGAGTCGCTGCTTACAGCCAGTTATTGGACGGGTTATTAGAAATGGGGGTAAGTCATGTCGAAAATCGCTGAACAAGCGATGGATGATTATTTTGATTTGCTGCTGAGCCCAAGCTCTGAGCCGCAGGTTGAACCCACGCTTATCGTCGCCGCTGCCCCTGAACCAACTACCACGATGCGCCGCAAAGCGCTGCCTTCGTTAGAGTTGGATAACAAGATCTCACGCTCAGCGCAAATTGCCGCCCGCTTTGGTTTAAGCCACGCCTTGGGTGTGGCGCAACCTTCGGCTCAACTGAGCACGCCCATCGCTGCCAGTTCGGTTAATACCGCCAATACCGCTAATACAGCGGATGCCGATACGCCGGCTGCCTCAGCTGCCCCAGCTGCCCCAGCTGCTCTCAGCCAAACGAATACGGTGGCCTCCGAACCCGCATCGCCTGAAGCCACGCATGAAAATGGCGAACAAGCCTATGCCTTTGGTGCTCATCACTTGCCCCAAAGCGAACCCGTTTCAACGGCAGTAGAGAACGCTTCTGAACTGCCGGCAACATGCAGAGAAAGGGCACCAGCGCCAATATCGGCTGAAACCATCACTGTGGTCGATGGCGCGTTATTGACGCCTTCGGTAGCGGACGTGGCTGAGGCTCACGCCGTGGATGTTGCCCCCGTTGCCCACCCGTTTTTCGCTGCTGCAGAGCCAGAG